>NZ_WYDS01000007.1 GCF_009914765.1 Halodesulfovibrio sp. MK-HDV
GCGATTGCTACAACGATACCGCCTTTTTGCGGTGCCATCAAGCTTAGTAAGAATAATTTCATCAAGCTTTGCAACTTCGTTAAACAGCTTTGTCTGTGACAATGCGTTCTGACCGGTTGTTGCGTCGATGGTGAGAATTGTGCGATGTGGCGCACCGTCATGTTTTTTACCGAGTACGTTGCGAATTTTCTGCAACTCATCCATCAAACCGACTTTGGTCTGGAGACGCCCTGCGGTATCAATAAACAGCAAGTCATAACCGCCTTCAACAGCTCTTTCTACGGCTTCGTAGGCAACTGCTGCCGGATCTGAGTTTGCAGCTTTTGCATGAATATCAGCACCGACGCGATCAGCCCATACTTGCATCTGTTCGATTGCAGCCGCACGGAAGGTATCGCCTGCGGCGATAAGTACCTTTTTACCCTGAAGCTGTGCACGGTATGCAAGTTTGGCAATTGTTGTGGTTTTACCCACACCGTTAACACCAACCATGAGGACAACCTCCGGCATGTTAACAGCAGTAATGCGAGGACCTGTTTTGAAGATTTCTTCCAGTTCTTCGCGCATAAATTCTTTAAATTTGGCAGGATCTTTTGTGTCTGCTTTACGCACACGCTCACGAAGACGCCCAACAAGCTTCATTGTCGGTTCAAAACCAACATCAGACATGATGAGAATTTCTTCAAACTCTTCCCAGAAAGATTCATCAATTTCTGAGTGCGTTGCAAGCAACCCATCAATCTGTTTTGTAATCTGCTCTCTGGTCTTGGAAAGACTTTCGGAAAGCTTCAGGAACAGTCGGGAGCGTTCATCGTCTTCATCTTCGAGATCAAGAGCGAGTGCTAATCTATACTGAAGTTCAGATCGGAAATCGCTGACATAGTCATATTCCATGTCATCAAGCCAATCTGCAAACTTGTTAATGAATTCTTCAGTTTCATTTTTCGGAGCATCGAGTGCGTCAAAGAAGAATCGCAATCGGTCCCAAAGCGGGTCGCCAACTTCTTCAATACCGTCGAGAACAAGCTCAAGCCAGATGGAAAGCTTTGGCTCTGCACCACGAAGGGAAACAGTAAGATCTTTCTGCCACTGAGGCTGATCGTCTGTAATTACTTTTGCGGTTTCAGTCTGTGTTGGCTCGATAGGCGCAGTAGCTGGTGCTGAAACAGGAGCGGCGCCATGTGCGACAGGTGCGACAGGCGCAACAGGTTCAGGAGTTGGCTCAGGAATAACTTCCGGTTCAAGAGTTGACTCCGGTGTTACTTCTGGAGCAGGCGCGGCTGTCACTTCAGGTTCAACCCGAGGTTCCACAGCTTCGACTACTTCTACAACCGGTTCAGCTTCTTTATAGATAAACTCAGGCTCAAGAACAATTTCAGCCTCTACGCTTGTTGGAACTTCAACAGGCGCTTCCTGAACAGGTTCTTCTGACTCTGAAACCACTTCTTCCACAGCAGGTTCTGGCACTTCGGCAACAGGTGCTGCTTCAGGCTGCACTTCTTCTACGTGCAGGTCTTGTGGCGCAGGCTCCGCAGCTATCGGTTCAGTACTCTCTAATTCTTCCGCACCAGCTTCGATAGCACTTTCCGGTGCTTCCTGTTCTGCTGGCTTAGTAGAATCGTCAGTTGTCCAAAGTCGTTTCAGTTTAGAAAAGAACCCCATAGTCCATCCTTTACATACCAGAGATAAAATTCTCTGTTGTTTTTTATCTTATATACGAATCGGAATACTTTGCTCATTACTGCGTTAGAGTCAAGTCGCCAAGGGTCTCGGGGATTTTTTTATACCTGTTTTAAACATTTTCCCACTATTCTCATCCCCAATTATACGCACTACGATCCTTAAAGCATATCCGCGTATGTTTATTGACTATCTGTACTAAGTCTATAGTATTGTGGCTCGTTTTAACAGTGACCATATTTTTTGATTCGGGATTACAGGAGTGTACATGCAAGGCCCCAACTCTCGCACTTTAGTACGATTCTTCTGCGGCAATTCGCTCTCTCACAGTTTATTACTTGGCATTACTGTCACAGTATGTGGGATGATCATGCTACTTGGAGTCTTTCATTACTCACAACTATACAGCAGTGCACTCGATCAAGTTGAAAAAAATGCTACAAGTCGCATCCAGCGCATTTCTGAAATCCTCTCTATACCTATCTGGAATATTGAATATGACACTGTAGACAGGGTCATTGCTGTTTTCTCTGAATCTATCAGCGTACTTAGGATTCAAGTTGAAGAACCGAATGGGAAAATTATTGCTGATAAGATAAGTGATTCATCCGTTCCTGCAGATAGAATTATCTCCAGAGATATTTATTATAATGATCAACATATCGGTCGGCTGACCACACATCTTTCTTTTGCTGCGTTTAAAAAGAGTCAACATGAAGAGTTAATAAACTATCTCATGACGATTGGCTTTCTACTTATTGCTCTGCTCATTATTACTCATAGGATTCTGGAAATATATCTAAAAAAGCCTCTTGTACAACTGAGCAAGATGATCGATCAGTTGCGCACAGGGACATATCCAGAGCACTACCCCACGCTCCGCACACGGGAGTTACAACACATCGCCATCAATTTTAAAGAAATGGCGAAGCAAGTTGCGTTGCGTGAAACAGAGCTGACAAAAATAAACACACAGCTTCATGAAAATATTGAAGAAAGAAAGAATATTGAATACCAGCTGCGAACAAGTCAGGAGCAATTCAGTCTCATTGCCACGACCACTATGGACGGCATTGTTGACCGTAATTTTGATCAGGACTTTCTTTTGTACACGCCGCGTTGGAAAGATCTTTTGGGATATACAGATGCTGAACTGACAAATTCAGTTTCAATCTGGCTTGAACGAGTTCACCCTGACGACCGTGCACTTGTAGATTCTCTTACAAACGGAAAGTTGTATGATCCGGCAGGTCGAGCGGAGATGGAATACCGCATTAAACACAAAGACGGGGATTATCGCTGGTTCCTTGGTCGTGAACAAGTCCTGAAAAATCAAAACGGAACTCCGTACAGGCTTATCGGGACTCATTCAGATATCACGCCTAAAAAACGAGCCGAACAACGTCTCCTTTCTACAAAAGAAATGCTTCAAAATATTATTAACTGCATGCCGTCATTAATTGTAGGCGTCACAGAGCAAATGACTGTGACGTTATGGAATGACATGGTGGAAGGCAGCACAGGAATTTTAGCAAAAGATGCTGAAGGACAACGCTTTAGAGAACTGTTACCTGAGCTTTCGTTTATTGAGCGGCATATTCAAAAATCATTCAAAGCTGTCACACCGATAACTGTTCCCAAAGTTACTTCCATTCGAAATGGCGTGCCCGTTACGTACGACATCGTCATCTTCCCTGTTACTATCAGCACAAAACACGTTGCAGTATTGCGTATTGATGACATTTCAGAACGACTGCGTATGGAAGAGCGGATTATTCAGACAGAAAAAATGGCATCCATCAGCGGTTTGGCAGCAGGCATGGCGCACGAAATCAACAACCCGCTGGGTGGGATTCTTCAAGGAATACAGAACGTCCAACGCAGATTCAGCACCGACCTTGCGCCAAATATTCGAGTTGCCGATGAGCTTGATGTTTCGCTAAAAAAAATGAAAAATTACATGGAAGCACGGGAAATTTTCGGTCTACTGGATGGCGTTGCAGAAAGTGGAAAGCGCGCAGCTTCCATTGTTGCCAACATGCTTGAATTTAGCAGAAGTTCGAATATAAAACGAATCCCTAGCAGTGTGCATAGCATCATTGATAAATCCATTGAGCTTGCAGCTAATGACTACTTATTGAAGACACAGCAGAATTTTGATCAAATTGAAATCATCAGAGAATATGACGAGGCAGTTTCCCAGATATCCTGTGCGCCGCAGGAAATAGAACAGGTACTTCTTAATCTGTTAAAGAACGCGGCACAGGCTTTTTCAATGACGGTTCCTGCCATTGAAAATCCTACGATAGCCATTACGACTCAGCAATCAGCATCGGGCGTTATGATTACCGTGGCAGACAACGGCCCCGGCATGAATGAAGACGTACGCAAACGTGTGTTTGAACCGTTTTATACAACAAAACCCGTAGGCGATGGTACCGGCCTTGGGCTTTCTGTTTCCTACTTTATTATTACCAACAACCACAGTGGAACAATTTCGGTTACAGCAGCACAGGATCAAGGTTCTACATTTAATGTATACCTACCTCATGCAATGTAAGCAGGATAAGCTTTTGTAGGTTGGATAAGCTTTGGTAGCGGGAATTAGATAAAGACAATGGCAGAGCATAAAAACTGCTCTGTTCAAAATATTGAATTGAAAACTGACACCCGCCTGCAATAGACAATAAAAAAGTGCACATTTTCCGGTGACCGGCAAGTTCATGAATAAATTCAAGAACCTTTTTTGTGCACGAACTCAGGGCGACAATCCAACCCCACGTTGTGGGCAACTCTATTTGCCATTATGGTGATACCGATTTTCCGTAAGTCTGAACCTCCCGTTGGGGTTGTTCTTGTAAGCCGCCTATAACGCTCTTCTCTCAACTCGTCTCAACTCTTCTCAACTCGTCTTCTTCTCTCAACTCAACTCAACTCTACTCTCTTCTCTCAACTCGCGCAGACTATTGGTCAGTCTAATCGCCTGTGCTTCTAACCCACCACAGTGCGATGCGCCTTACAGGTTAACAGGATGCATGCATCAATCTTCACTTCACCGAGACTCCTGCGATAGCCCCTATCCAAACTCATCTAGGGACGCCTCACAGTTCTCTTTACCTAATTAGAGAATAACACACGATTTGAAACTGTCCAGTAGTAGCAGAATCACTCATTGCATCTATAACAATAAGCCCATTCATCGCATCATTTCCATGCAATACAACCGTAGAATCAGACTAACGACCATTCTTCAAAACAACCACATTACAATAACAATCTGTAATTATTATATTTTATAAAAACAAATTTATATTTAAAAATGTCGAATATAAGTCTGTTCGAAAAGTAAAAAATTTTTGACTACTTTCTCATCACACTAATTACCGCAGCCAGTTACCCACAAACCATTGGTAACAGCCAATCGCATTCTTCATTCGACTCTTTTTTACCGGAATGTCTTCTTCACCTGGTTAAAAATCCTATCCCAACGCTATTAGATTGCAGATTGAATCTGATTTTTAACCTGCACAAATTACGTCCAATATTTCTTGCCGCATTAGAACGTGATTAGAAAGCAGTTCTGGCATTATTTTTTGTATAGGTATCTCCTTCGTACACCGTAAAATTTGACACACAAAATCTAACAACAGCCAAATCGTGCAAAAATTTATACTGCTTTTATTGGACTTCACCCCCCTTAGTACAATTTTTTCTACAGTTATATTTCACAAGCAAATCATCAAAAAACTGCAACCACCTGCTTTTAAAGGATATGATCTAAAATTTGTCACTGTTCAATTTTTGGCACACATCCTGCTATATAAAAAGTACTTCTTAAATTCACTAAAGACATATTTTCGGCTTGAGGTGGCTCCTCAAGCCTTTGTCTTTTCTGAGGGTAAATTTTCGGGCCAGCGCGGTCGAATACAACCTCAGAGTATCTTCTTTTGAAAAAACGAAAAGGCCCTTACGGAATATCCGTAAGGGCCTTTTTTTATGTCTCAAGTAAAGAGGACTAATTTACCATGCCGCGTTCCCAGTCAATGCGGTCAATAATCTCCTGCGAGATCTCATCAAGCCCCATTCTGTTCTTTGCAGCAGCATGAATTGCATGCGGATACAAATGCATCAAAGCTTCCTTCTGTTCATTATCAAGTGCATCCCACTTGTTTAAGATCAGCGTTGTCGGAATCTCATGCAAATCCATATCTTCCAAAATTTTGTCAACGGCGGCAATTTGCTTTTCAAGCTCAGGATGCCCAGCGTCTGCCACATGCAAAAGTAAATCGGCAGCTTCAAGCTCTTCAAGCGTTGCACGGAATGCTTCGCGCAGCTCTTTCGGCAGATTTCGGATAAATCCTACGGTATCTGTCAAAATAAGTTCGCGGTCTTCTGGGAAACGCAATCTACGAGTTGTGGGATCAAGCGTTGCGAACAACTTGTTTTCAGCAAGCACTGTCGAGTTGGTTAACGCGTTCAGAGTGGTAGACTTACCCGCGTTGGTATAGCCAACAAGCGCTGCAACAGGCACGCGTGCCTTGTTACGACGGTCTCGCGCAAAAGAACGTTGCTTGCGCAGTGAATCCAGCTCTTTTTTAAAGCGGGAAATACGGTCACGTACTTTACGTCGGTCAGTCTCAAGCTTGGTTTCACCCGGACCACGTCCGCCGATTCCACCCATCAATCTGTCCATTGCGCGGTTTTTACCAACCAGACGCGGCAAAGAATACTGCAACTGCGCCATCTCGACCTGCAATTTACCAGCGCGTGTTGTCGCGTGCTGAGCAAAAATATCAAGAATAAGCTGCGTTCTATCGATAACCTTTCGTTCTGTTACTTCCGTAAGGTTACGTAGCTGCGCAGGGGAAAGCTCACCATCAAAAATGATCATGGAAGCATTGCCCTGCAGGCAAAGGATTTCCAGCTCTGAAAGCTTACCTCTGCCCATAATAAATTTGTGATTTACCTGACGCACCCGCTGCACAAGTCTACCTGCAACCGAAACACCGGCAGTGTCAGCAAGTTCTGCCAACTCGTTCAAGTGTGATTCCTGAACATCCTTTGGCAACGTGCTTACACTTACCAAAACCGCATGTTCAGTGCCGCCTTGTTTTCGAGCGCTGTCGGCTGTTCGTGCAAGTTCTTCTTCAAGGGCGTCTGTCTGCGCTTCAAAATCAATATCAACATTTTCCCATGAGGTGACGCCGTGCACATTGTACGCAGTGCCGTCTTCTGAAGGAACAGGAAGAATATGAGCAGACTGAAAAAGTCCAGGAGTACCCATGCCATCAACGGTGAGCACAGATATAGAATCCAAACGCAAGAAGAGCATATCCATTAAGTCTTCCTGCGAAAGAAGAGACTCGTTCAAATGAGTATGAACAAGACGCAGACCGCGTAAACGGTCGCTACTGGAACGAGCGCGAGGAAGTTCCGGAATGTAGATAGCACCAGTATCGCCCACCAGCACCATCTGAGGCTTGCCTTGGCGGTCGATAAGTAATGCGATCTGTCTGCCAACGATGCGGGAAAGAGCCGCAAGCTCGTGCGCCTGATCTGTAGTGTATCCCTCTTTTACTGGATAACGGCGGGCAAATAGCCGCTGGAGAGATTTTAACTGACTCGGTTTGAGTCCCTGTGTGTTGCCGAGAACCTTAGAGGCTATGACGAACTCCTGTTTTTTCTATTGCCTCCGGCAGCGCTTATCAGCGGGATTTGCCTCCGGCGGCGCTTGTCAGCGGGATGCCTTTGGCTACCTTGCAGAAATTGCCTCCGGCGGCCAGAGAACCTTTTTGAAAAAAGGCTTCTCTGGACTCTCCAAAAACTTTTATCCGCGAGGTCTAACCATTGTTTAAAACGTTGGTCAGCTTATACCTGCTCTCTTCAACTCCCATAAAGTAAATGTACTTCATCCAAACCCTAACGGTTTTTCAGGAGGGGGAGTCTGAGGGGGGAACCTCGTTTAAATCGAGGATGATTAGATTGAGACAAAGCTGTGCAGTGCAAGGTGCGAGGAAAAACCAAGATCGATGCATACATAAACGTATGTGAGGATTTGGTTTTTCCGAAGCAACGCAGCAAAGTGCGGGTTTGTCATCAATCTAAACGGGGTTCCCCCTCAGCCGCCGGAGGCATTTCAATCTATGTTTTTAAATATCTTTGCTAGCAAGATACTCCGTAATCATTCCATCGTACTGAGAAGTACGTGCGAATGTTTTTACCGCCATATCACGACGAAGCGCAAGCCCTACTCGCATTTCATTTTCGAGCAGTTCCTTCTGTACAGCGTTGTACTCGGAAGGATCAGGAAGAACGAGGATAGAATGGAAGTTTTTAGCTGCGGCACGAAGCATACAAGGGCCGCCGATGTCGATTTCTTCAACCGCACCACGTAAATCAAGACCGCGTGCTGCTGCATTTTCGAAATTGTAGAGGTTTACTACAATCAAATCGAACGCTGCAATCTCGTGTTCTTTAAGGGTAGCAAGATGTTCAGGGTTGTCCTTGTCTGCAAGGATACCACCATGAATGAACGGATTAAGAGTCTTTACTCTGCCGCCAAGGATTTCAGGGAATCCTGTAACATCACTTACAGGTGTAACCTTCAGCCCGGCTTCTTTAAGCATACGTGCTGTACCGCCGGTAGAAACCAACTCTACACCATTCTCGCTCAAAAACGTCGCAAATTCGACCAAACCAGTCTTATCTGTGGCACTCAACAGTGCTCGTTTAATAGGCAAAAGGTCCATTACTTCTCCAAAGTTTGTGAATTCCAGTCTATTAACAAAAATCCTTTTCGTACATTAAGACAGTTTGCTGCAAATACAAATAAAAATGCAAACAAAGCCTTACCATGCAGATTGAGACAAAGCTGTGCAGTGCAAGGCACAAGAAAAAGACAAGGTCAAAGCATACTTATCCGTATGCGAGAGTTTGGCTTTTTTGCAGTAACGCCGCAATGTGCGGGTTTGTCATCAATCTGCGTGGAGTGCCAGAATCATACCCACTTTGCAAGGGCGTCATCAGTCTGACAGGTTGAGACAGGTTGAGATGTCCCACGACGCGAAAAGCCTTATTTTTCAAGGACTGGCGCAACTCTTGCTATTCTTTATATATGGACATCTTTAATTTTGATATGGCAGAATTTCTAAGCTTTCTGCTCACACTTATGCGACTCAGCCTTGTAGTCTTTCTGCTGCCATTCTTCGAGGGAAAAACCATCCCCCGTGTGGTTAAAGCATCTGTGTGCCTCATGCTCACCCTTGCCATATTCCCGTCGATATCATTCGAAGCAACAGATTTTCCAGCACATCCATTTGAAATTGCACTAATAATGCTCAGTGAAATTCTACTCGGAGTTCTGCTAGGGCTTGCTGTTAAATTTATTTTTGCAGGAATTAGAACCGGCGGTATGGTTATCGGCTTCCAGATGGGTTTTTCCATGCTTACCCTTGCTAACCCATCATCAGGTGAGCAAGAAGGCATCACGTCTATCCTACTATACCAATTGAGCTTTACCGTTTTCATTGTTGCAAACGGTCACTTATATCTCATTAAAGCGCTAACAGATTCCTTTGACCTTATTCCGCCGGGAGGACTCGTCCTCTCTGCCATGCTAGGTCAACAAATTCTTACTCTGTCGATGACCATGTTCGTTTTGGCAATTAAGGTTGCCGCTCCAGTTATGATCTCACTTATGCTGGTTGAATTGACCCTTGGTCTTATGGGTCGAGCAGCGCCACAGATGAACCTTCTTATGCTTGGTTTTCCAGTAAAAATCGCTGTAGGTCTTGTCTTTATCGGCATGTTGTTCACCCTCATGGGACAACGAATGGAAGGACTTATTTTAAGCCTTGGCCCGATGTTCTCCCATCTCATGAAAGCCGGCTCTCCGCTGCTACAGCAATAAACAGGATACACAGACATGCCACAAAGTGATCCGAGTAAGACAGAACAAGCGACGCCCAAAAAGCGGGAAAAGACCCGCGAAGATGGTGACGTCGCCAAGTCGCAAGAAGTTCCTAAAGCCGCAACAACCCTTGCAGGCATCATTATTGTTTATGCGTGGATTGGTACCATTAACGAGCAGATACAGCACATTATGCGTACCTGTTATACATTTGACGCTACGCTCGACATGACAACCAAGTCTGCCATCAACTTTATTAATGAAATGGCATACGATCTTGCGGTAATGCTCCTTCCAGTCTTCCTCTTCCTGTTTCTTTTTGCGGGATTATCCATGCGTGTTCAGGTTGGGCACCTGTGGACAATGAAGGTCTTTAAGCCGAAATGGAGTAAGTTCAACCCGATTAAAGGGATGAAAAACATGTTTTTGTCCATGCAGACACTGGTGCGACTCATTAAAAGCATCGCGTTTGCAGCCGTTATCGGTATTGCACCGTACATTGTTATTACGGATGAGATGGACAACTTCATTCAGCTCTATAACGCCACACCGGAAGGCATCGCAGAATACATGCTCAGCCTTATCTATAAGGTATCTCTGTACGCCACCATTGCCATGCTCGCTATTGCTCTTGCCGACTACTTTTACACTCGCTGGGACTATGATGAGAACATCAAGATGTCCAAAGACGAAGTAAAAGACGAACACAAGCAGTCAGAGGGTGATCCTAAGATTCGTCAACAGCAGCGTCAAAAAATGGCCGAGATGTCCCAGCAGCGCATGATGCAGGATGTTCCAAAGGCAGACGTTGTTGTTACAAACCCGACTCATATTTCCGTAGCCTTGCGCTACAACGCCATGGAAGCACCAGCACCAATTGTTGTTGCGATGGGTGCAGATCTTATGGCGAAGCGAATTAGAGAAATTGCAAAAGAAAACGACATTCCTCTACGAGAAAACGTCCCTCTGGCACGCGCTTTGTATAAGTCAGTACAGGTGGGTGATCAAATTCCGGAAGACCTCTACAAAGCAGTAGCTTCCATCCTTGCATCACTCAACAAGTTTAAGCAAAAACAGTAAGTTACAAATACAATTTGCTTTTACTCAGGCATTATTAAACTCTTCGAAAAAGGTGTCGGAAATATGGCTGCCAGCGCAAATACCTCTACAATGAATTACGAACGCTTCTCACAGCACGGAGATTTACTCCTCGCTGGCGGTGTAGTGCTCATTCTTTTTGTAATGCTCATTCCTATCCCGACCCTGCTTATGGACGTCATGCTCAGCATGTCCATTTCCTTGTCGCTGCTGGTGCTTGTTACATCTATGTTTATCAAGTCGCCGCTTGAATTTTCCATTTTCCCGACCCTGTTGCTGGTAACCACTCTTTTTCGCCTTGCTCTTAACGTGGCGACAACCCGCCTTATCCTGCTGCACGGCAGTGAAGGCCCAGACGCTGCCGGTGACGTAATTCAGTCCTTCGGGCAATTCGTTGTCGGTGGTAACTACGTTATCGGTATCGTAATTTTCGCAATTCTTTTTATTCTGAACAAAATGGTTATTACCTCCGGTACAACACGTATCGCCGAGGTTGCAGCCCGATTCACGCTTGATGCTATGCCGGGTAAGCAGATGGCAATTGAGGCAGACTTAAACGCAGGTCTCCTTGATGAAAAAACTGCTACACTGCGCCGCGAAACCATCCGCCGAGAAGCTGACTTCTACGGTGCAATGGACGGTGCCGGTAAGTTTGTTCAGGGTGACGTAATGGCGGGTTTGCTCATTACTATAGTTAACATCACCGCGGGCATCATGATTGCTGTTTTCCAGAACGACATGTCATGGAATGACGCACTTTCTACATATACTCTGCTCACCGTTGGTGACGGTCTTGTATCTACAATCCCTTCCATCATTATCTCTACCGCTGCCGGTATCATCGTATCCCGTGCTGCAGCTGAAGCGAAAATGGGCGAAGAGTTCATCGGCCAGCTTACATCTAATTCAAAAGCACTCAACCTTGTCGGTTGCGTACTCCTCGTATTCGCTTTGGTTCCGGGTATGCCTTTCATCTCATTCTCATTCTTCGCAATCTGCATGTTTGTTATCGCAAGACTGACATCCAACGCCAGCGACGAAGTTGCACAGCGTACCGGTGCCAGTGGAACGAGCGAACAAGGAAGCGGAGACAATTCTCAGGAAGCGCTGGATACTCCGGAAGCAGTACAATCACTTCTTCCTCTGGATGCTCTGGAACTGGAAGTTGGTTATGGCCTTATCCCGCTTGTTGATGAAGCACAGGACGGCAACCTGCTCTCACGTATCAGAACAATTCGCCGACAGTTTGCATTGGACATGGGTGTCATTATTCCGTCCCTGCATCTGCGTGACAACCTGCAGCTCAAACCGGGGCAGTACACAGTACTTATTAAAGGCAACGAAATGGCAGGGGCAGAAATCCTCATCGACCATTTCCTTGCAATGGACCCGGGCGATGCGCGCCATTCCATTAAAGGTATTGAAACCCGCGAACCGGCATTTAACTTGCCAGCTCTCTGGGTACCGGAAGCACAAAAAGAAGAAGCCATACTCGCAGGGTATACCGTTGTTGACCCATCCACGGTTATTGCAACGCACCTTACCGAAGTATTCAAACGCAGCCTCGCAGACTTCCTTGGCCGTCAGGAAATTCAGTCTCTTCTGGATAACCTTGCCAAGCATGCTCCAAAAGCTGTGGAAGAACTGGTACCAAACGTACTTACATTGGGCGCAGTACAGAAAGTTCTGCAGAACCTCGTACGAGAAAATATTTCGATCCGCGACCTGCTCACTATTGTTGAAACTCTCGCGGACTACGGAACAAGCGTTAAAAACCCAGATGTACTCACAGAGTATGTCCGCGAACGCTTAGCACGTACAATTGTTAGACCGTATATGGATCAGGAGAACACACTCCCGATCATTATGCTGGACCCGAATGTGGAAAAAACTGTTCAGGAAGCCATCCGGCAGACAGAAGGCGGAGCATATCTTGCACTTGACCCTGCAACAGCACAGCAAGTTATTCAGGCCGTAAATTCATCTGTAGAAAACGCAGTCGTTACCGATGGTCAGCCAGTGATTCTGACTTCCCCGATGGTACGACCACATCTTTCCCAGCTGATTATGCGATTCATTCCAAACATTCCGGTTATATCTCAAGCAGAAATACCTGCAGACATTCGTTTGAACACTGTTGGTAATGTAGGAATTTAATATGCAGGTAAAAACTTTTTCAGGACAGACAACACGTTCCGTACTCGCTCAGATCAAACAGGAAATGGGCGAAGAGGCAGTTATCCTTTCTAAACAGGAAGGCAAAGATGCGGAAAACCGCTGGTGCCAGATTACTGCCGGTGTTGAACGTGCGGTAGATGAAATTCAGGAAGCTGAGACTCAGGAATACGCAGCGCCTGCAGGCTGGAGCCGCTGGCATGAAGAATGGTCAGAAATTAAAGAGTACATTGCGGAACTCGTTAAGCCACGTCTTCAACTGCATAAGCTTTCTCCGCGTCAGCGTCTCGCGCTTGAACATCTTCAGCGCCATGATGTTGACGACACTGTAATCCTTCGTCTGCTGCGTCCGCTTAAAAGCGACGCGAGCATGTCTATCCTTGCTCCGCTTGGTGATCTGATCAAATTCAAGCCTTGGGGTAACGAATGGAAAAGTCGTGTACATACTTTTGTAGGTCCGTTCGGTGTAGGTAAAACCAGTGCTGCTGTACGCATGGCATTGGAGCTACGCAGACAAAATCCATCTATGCGTATCTGTTTTGTCAATGCAGACTGCGCTCGAGGCAACGGTAGATTACTGTTACGCCACTATGCACAGCTTTGTGACATGGGGTACTACGAAATTCGTGATAGTATTACCTTCGCAAATACAATACGCGACGCTGCAAAAAGTTATGACCGCATCATTATTGACATGCCGGGACTGGGTCTGCGTGACTCTTTCAAGGAACAAGTTGAGCATTTTGGACTGCACGCTATCCGCGAAAACTCTTTCCACAGGGTGCTTTCACCTACAGCGAGTAGTAAACAACTCACTGCAACGCTGGAAAAGTATCGTGCAGTAAAGGGTGGTAGCATTGTCTGGACTAAGATCGACGAAGCTTGTACATTCGGTACCATAATCAATACAGCTGTTTCCACGGGACTTCCTATTTCAGCCTTTTCATACGGCTCCGGACTTAAGAGCACACTTGCTCCGGCAAAAGACGTAATGCTGTGGAGACTCATTTTTAAAAACCAGCTTCCCGGCGAATATACAATTCACCAGAATGCCTAAGGGCATATTGGAGATAATAGAACCATGAGTGGCAACCTTCCTCTTGTCCTGTCTGTAACCTCCGGTAAAGGAGGCGTAGGCAAAACAAACCTATCCGTTAACCTTGCGTATTCATTAGCGCAAAAAGGGAAACGTGTTGTTTTGCTGGATGCAGATCTAGGACTTGCAAACGTAGATGTTTTGTTAGGCCTTACGCCTGAGCAAAACCTCTTTCACCTGTTCAGCGAAGGGGTTGCCCTTTCCGATATTCTGTATTCCACCCCTTACGGGTTTGATATTCTCCCCGCCTCTTCCGGCATAGGTGAAATGCTTACGCTTTCCACCGGCCAAAAACTTGACCTGCTCGAGTCAATGGACAGTCTGGAAGACAAGGTAGATTTTCTTATTGTGGATACCGGTGCAGGTATTAACGATAACGTTCTGTACTTCAACCTTGCAGTCCAAGAGCGCATCGTAGTGCTTACAGCAGAACCAACCTCACTGACCGATGCGTACTCCCTCATTAAAGTAATGAAGTTGAACCACGGCGTTGAGCACTTTAAAGTAGTTGTGAACATGGCTGAATCTGAAAAGATGGCTAAAGAAATGTTCGTCCGCCTTTACTCTGCCTGTGATCATTTCCTGTCCGGAGTTTCTTTGGATTACGCTGGCTGCCTGCCGCGCGATCCTGCTGTACGTAAAGCTATTGTGGCTCAACGTCCTGTCTGTCAACAGAATCCGGTCGCGCCGGTTTGCCAATCTATTGGTAAACTCGCAGACAAGATTCAAAATTGGGAAATAGCTGCGAATCTTGATGGAAATATCAAGTTTTTCTGGAAAAAACTCCTCTTCCAGCAGTAATGCTTGGGAGCTATTGGAGTCCGGCGAGAAGGCCTGGGTAGTCATGTCTGACCACGAACAAGAAAACGTGGTTCGTCACTATGCGCCTAAGGTTCGGTATCTTGCATCCCGTTTGAAAGTTAAGCTTCCTAAAAATGTGGAGCTTGGAGAACTTATCAGCGCGGGTACGCTTGGGCTTATGGAATCGCTGGGCAAGTTTAAGCCGGAAATGGGCATCAAATTCGATACCTACGCAGAAAACCGCATCCGCGGCGCAATGCTTGACGAATTACGACGCCTTGACTGGTTCCCTAGAAGCTTACGCCAACGCGTAAGACAAATCGAAGAAGCCATGCAGCAGGTGGAAAACGACAAAGGACGTTCCGCCACAGAAGAAGAACTGCAACATGCAACTGGTCTTGATAGAGCTGGAGTCCGCGAAGGGCTTGTTGCACTGCAAAGCCAGTTATGTCTCAATTTAGATCTAATACAAGACACCGTATCTGCCGATGAGTTAAGTGATGCAGATAGTCAGCCCTTTAAAAAAACTGCTTCAAAAGAAACATTATACCAGATTTCACAGCTAGTTGAACAATTGACACCTAGAGAAAAGTTGGTATTGTCCCTCTATTATAGTGATGATTTGAATATGCGTGAAGCAGCAGAGGTTATGGGGGTGACTGAGGGTCGCATTTCACAGTTGCACTCTCAGGCGTTACTTAAGCTGCGTAATAACTTTTATGCAGTGCATGGAAAAGACAGCGGATTATAAAGACTTAAGGAGTCTATGATGGGCTTTGATCCTAATATGCGTGTTCTTGTTGTGGACGACTTCTCTACTATGAGACGAATTGTTAAAAACATTCTTCGTCAAATTGGCTTCACTAACATTGTGGAAGCAGATGATGGAACTACCGCATGGGAAGTTCTTAATAAAGACCGCATCGAATTTGTTATTTCTGACTGGAATATGCCACAGATGACTGGTATCGAACTTCTTAGAAAAGTTCGCAGTAGCGAAGAATTTGCTGACATGCCTTTCTTGATGGTTACTGCTGAAGCACAGCAGGAAAACATCATTGAAGCTGTTCAGGCAAAAGTTTCCAACTATGTGGTAAAGCCATTTACAGCAGAAATTATGAAGCAGAAAATCGATAAGATTTTCCCTTAACTGCTCTTATTGCTTATAGAAATAATGCATTCCGGTTTAGGAAACCACTACATGTCGTATAAACGCTTGTCGTCTTCCTCTGCCGGATTGCCTTGTTTTAGTGATATTGAAAAGTAAACCGCAAGCTAGGTAACAGATGGCAAAAGCTCCAACCAACAGACCCGGCAGCGCCGGTACGAAAAAGGCTCAACTAGACGTGGATACCCTTTCTACACCAGACTCCATACCGCAGACAAAAGACGACAAGGTAGAACTTGATCTTGATGACGCGCCGTTTCTAATGGAAGACGAGGAAGAGGAAGAAGAACAGGTTTTTGACAACTCCACGTCTGCTAATGCTGACTCTTTCTCCGCTGCTGAACTGGAAATGGACCCTGAAGCTGCACGCAAACGTAAACGCAAGATTATGTTTGGCGGCATCGGTCTGCTTGTTATCGCCCTTGTCGCTTTAGGATGGAAAATGCTTCCATCGAAAGATGCACCGATACCTGTTAAGCGCGTTATTAAGAAAGAAAAAGGCAAGTACGACACTCCGCCTATCGTTCAAAAAGATAAGTTCGACGTCACATGGGAACCGTTCTGGGTGGAACAGCGCGACGGCAAAAAGGAAATTCGATTCCTTGTTTGCAAGTTTGCAGTGTTCACTGATAACGAAAAACTCTCATGGGAAGCGAAGAACAAAAAAGTGACGCTCCGCGACGCAATTTTCTATTATCTGCGGAACAAGGATCTCAAGTTTCTTTCTGATAAAGACAATGTGCAGCTGCTCAAATCTGACTTGCTGACTGTTGTTAACCAGTACATGGGTAATGGCCAGTTCAAGGATGTTTTTATTGAAAACTACTTGGTGAAATAGATATGTCCAATGAAATGGATATCCCATTAGTCATCCAGCAGATGGGGCGTGTGCAAAAGATTGCAGAGCAAGAAAAGTCACGCCCTGAACGGCAGCAGGCAGCAGCCCGCGATGCCGCACGCAAGGGTGGCGAACTCGCCCGTGACCACGTGGCTGAAACACAATCCGCTGAACAGACTCATTTTGATATCGATGAGGATGGTCACGGAGGACAAAACCAGCACCTTCCTTCCGATTCCAGACAAGGAGCAACACCCGAACAGGATGTTGAAACCAACCCTACGTCTGAAAGCGCCTGGCAAGGCAAAATTATAGATACCAAAGTATAATAATGACATTTTCCCAGCTTATCTTGCTTTTTATCAGCGGCTCCGAGCTACTGTTACTTGTTCTTCTTATCGTATTTTACTTGCGCTTACGCAAAAGCGAAGCGCTTCTTACAGCCATGCAAGCAGGGCAGGAATCATTAGTTGCCAAAATGCATTTCAATGCTGAACTCGAGCAGGAAATCGTCGAATCTTTCGCACGACGCCAGCAGGAGCTTCAGGGACTGGAAGTGCAGTTGGAAGCGCGCTCAAGTGAATTGCGTTCACTTCTTGAGCAGGCAGAAGCTATCAGCCGTTCCCCTCAGTTCTTACGAGAACTGATTTTTACTGGTCGTAAGAAAGGACAAACAATTCCTCAACTGGCAAAGGCAACCAACCTTTCCATTGATGAAGTTGAACTCATTCTTATGAAAGCTGAGTAAGCCCAGCGACAGCTCGGCACATTGCCAAGATCAATGTTCGTCCATGCTGGTCGTAATACCAGCGTACTGCCGGTTCTTATGCCGATTATAATGTTACGTGTGTTGGCGGATGCAATGTCTGCACGATTCTTGTTCGCGCTGCCAACCACGATACAGACCTTATCCACCACAGGTGTTCCATGCGTATTTCCAACAACAGTAATCCATATGGCGGCGGCCAGCCCTCCTCTACAACCAACCGCGGTGCTATTTTCAAGCGCAAGGTTAAGGTAGGCCAGCTCCTTAAAGGCAGAATGCTCCGCGTTGAGCAGGAAGGCTTTGCTTGGGTGCTTATTGGGGATATGGAACTACTGGCACAGGTTGAAAACATGCCGGAAACGGGTCAGTGGCTGGAATTTCTCGTGCTCTCACTAGAGCCGTCTATTCTGCTGCGCCAGCTTCAACAAGGAGCTGACCCGCGAAGTTCAATTTTTCTTCGAGATTACATCCGCTCCTATCTGACGGAGAGAGATAAGCTTGATACTATGCTGGCCTATTCCCTGTGGGATTCGCTCAACATCACGGATGACAAGCCTTTCACAGCATACCGCACAGTACTTATCAATTTTTTGACACAAGCCCCCACCGCCCTTGATCAATTCACACGGGTCATGCGGCTCCACTCCAGCGTACAAAAAATGGTTACGTCGTCAAAACACGGAACATTCCACTACATGCCATGGCTTATGCCTTCTGCAAAAGGTGTAGAGCTGCTCATTTCCACACCGGAAAACAATATTTGCACCGTTACGGCAGGTGTAATATTACATGGGGCACAGCATGTACTCACAGTGGGTCAAATGAACCTATCTGCCAATCCTGTCTCTTTCGCCTATCGACTCCTGCTTGATAAAAACTGTAAAGCAGGTAACAACACCTCTCGAGCAAACTCCGCATCTACCAACTGTATCTGCCTCGGCACCACTGAGTTGCCCGCAGGAGCGCACGATATTCTGTCCTTAATCTTCAAAGAGATGCCTACACAACGTAGTGGACTAGATCTGCGCGCATAATCCGGACCACGCTGCACCTTGCCGTGCAGCTGTACAATGCTCAAAATAAAAAATTTCAAAACGGTACTACATACATGCAGTATACTGACAATACAGGCTTAAACATAAGCCCTGATCGCCCTTGGCTGGCTCCGCTTGCCGGATACTCTGACCTTTGCTTCAGACTCTTGTGTAAAGAGTTCGGTGCAGCTGTTGTTTGCTCTGAAATGGTTAGCTCTAAGGGGCTCTATTACAATGGTAACAGCACGCGTAAGCTGCTTGAAACAACAGAAAAGGAAGCCCCTGCTATCTTCCAGCTTTTCGGCAACGACGTGGACATCATGTCGTACGCCATGGATTATCTGGTAAAAGGCGGCTACACATGGTTTGATTTGAATATGGGCTGCTCTGTGCGCAAAGTATTCAAACAGGGCTGCGGCTCTTCCATGATGGGTGATCTAAATAATTCACTTGAAGTTGCGAAAGCTATGATCCGCATTGGCGGCAAAGGCAAAGTGGGCTTCAAGTTCCGCCTTGGTGTTGATTCTGAGCAGGAAGTTTACAAAGAACTGGCTCTGCGACTTGAAGATGCCGGTGCAGGCTGGATTACTCTGCATCCGCGTACTGCTGCGCAAGGCTTTTCCGGCACTGCACGCTGGGCTGCCATCAAGGAAGTTGTAGACGCTGTCTCTATCCCAGTTATCGCCAGTGGCGACCTGCTGGAACCTGAAGATGGTGTGAGGTGCATCAAAGAAACTGGTGCAGCTTCTGTTATGTTTGCACGAGGTGCTATCGGCAACCCTGCTATTTTTGGCGAGTACACCACGCTCTATAAAGGCGAAACGCTCAAGCGCCCTGATCCACTCAAAACCATGCACCTTATTCAGCGCCACAAAGAAATTGCACTTGAATACGCCGATGAGCGCACCGCTCTCTTTAAGATGCGAACCTTTGTTCCCCGCTACGTGCGGTTGTTCAAAGGATCTAAGTTACTTCGTCAACAGCTTGCTACCTGTGCGGGGTTGGAACAGATTGATGCAGTCATAGAAAAATTTTTTGCTCGCTGCGAAGCGATTGATTTGGACGACACTTCAGAAACAATCAGCATGCAGAATACATCGGAGTAAGTATGGAAGTACGTAGAGCTACAACATCCGGCTTTTGTTTCGGAGTTTCTCTGGCACTGCAAAAGCTTGATGCAGAAGTTGAAAAACATGATGCAAAGATTGCGACTCTTGGACCCATCATCCATAACCCGCAAGTTCTTGAGCGGTATGAGAATCTCGACGTACGTTGCCTTAAACGTGCAGAAGAGGCCGATGTAAATGAACGGGTTGTTATCCGGGCACATGGCGTGCCAAGAGAAACGGAAGCAACATTGAACGATGCATGCAAAGAAGTTGTTGATGCAACCTGTCCAAAAGTTAAACGAGCTCAGATTGGCATCCGTAACATGATCCGCAAGGATCGTTTTCTTCTTTTGTACGGAGAAAAAGACCATCCGGAAGTGCGTGGCCTTATGAGTTACGCCGGTGACAGAGCATTTTTGTTTAATTCACTTGAAGAGCTCAAGAATTTTCCACTTTCTGCCGATATAGAATATTGCCTCGCTGCGCAGACTACACAGGACAGAGAGGAATTTGACCGGATAGATGAGTACCTTCAGGGACAGTTGTTTGAACGACTACAGGTACTTAATACTATTTGCAATGCAACAAGAGAACGACAACAAGAAGCCATTGCGCTTGCTAAAGAAGTAGATGCAATGGTTGTTGTGGGGGGCTATAGCAGCGGAAACACTCGCAGACTTGCGGATGTATCCCGTGCTCAAGGGTGCCTCACCTTCCATGTTGAACAACCGGAAGAGCTTTCAGCCTCTGATTTTAAAGGCATGAAGGTAGTTGGCCTCACCGCCGGTGCTTCAACCCCACGTTCGATTATTGATTCTACGGAAGAATTCCTTAACAAGTTGTAGAAGTACAATCTTTTGATTAGTCTGCGTGAACTAGAACTACGCACCGGAGAACGCCATGCAGACGAACATACTTTTAGAATCCGGCACTAACGAGCTGGAAATTGTTGAATTTTTCCTAGATGAACTCGAGATAGACGGACAAGTCTATCGCGGTTACTACGGAGTAAACGTAGCTAAGGTACTCGAAATTATCAGAATGCCTACCGTGACAGCACTTCCTGAAAGTGGTCACACCTGTATTTTGGGTGCTTTTAACCTGCGGTCACAGGTTATCCCACTTGTCGACCTGTCCATGTGGCTTGGTAAAACCCGTGAAGAAACGGAACCACCAAAAGTCATTGTGACAGAATTCAACAACGTATGTACCGCATTCCAGGTATCCGGCGTCAACCGTATTCACCGCATCAGCTGGGAAGAGGTTGAACCGCCAAGCGGCTACGTAGCAAATTTAAGCAGCCAGTCCATCACCGGTGTCGTTAAAATTAGCGACCGTATCATCTTCTTACTCGATCTCGAGAGAATTGTTGCGAATCTAAATCCAGATCTTGCGCTCAAACTTGATGACGCAATCGACTGGGACAGTGGCGAAAGCCGCCGTGCACTGATTACTGATGATTCCGGTCTGATCCGAGAAATGCTCACTGATCTGCTGGAAAAAGCAAACTTCCAGGTTGAAGCACACAACAACGGCAAAGAGGCGTGGGATAGGCTGAATCAGCTCAAAGCCATAGCAGAAGAAAACAACAGACCACTCACGGACTACGTTCAGGTTGTTGTGTCTGATATTGAAATGCCTGCAATGGATGGTCACTCCCTCTGTAAAGCAATCAAGGAAGATTCCGTTCTTGGGCAGCTGCCGGTTATCCTGTTCTCTTCACTTATTACGGATAAGCTGCGCCACAAAGGCGACTCCGTAGGGGCAGATATGCAGGTATCTAAGCCGGAAGTAACCTTGCTTGCACAGCGCGCTGTCGAATTAATCGATGAACGCCGCCAAAAAACAGCATAATTTTATTTTTCTTTGTTATCAAAAGGGTAGAGCTCCGGCTCTACCCTTTTCTTATTTTGCCATTGCTTATTTTTATGGACAGAGCACACCAACGCTATCATAATCGGCAACTCAAAGAACATTAAGGCTGGCAACCGCCAGTTTGCAGCAGGATATATTTCAATGGCTAAAAAGAAAAATTCAAAACCGGCACCATTACCGCAAAGCCTTGCGTTACCATATACCGGTGTAGAGTCACACGCGCATCTCGACTTACCACCATTCTCTTCAGACATTGAAGAGGTGCTGGAGCGCGCAAAAGAGTCCGGCGTACGCTACATCTGCAACGTATTTCTCGGACATGAAGCATGGAAAAACAACCGTCAGCTTTTTGAAAAGCACGACGAAGTCTTCTTCATTCTCGGCACACATCCAAGTCACATCGACCAGTGCACTGAGGAAGAGCTTGATGCCATGCGTACAGCTTTTGCCGAAGACAGCAGACTTCGCGGGATCGGTGAGATTGGTCTGGACTACTATTGGGATCATTTCCCGCGCGAAGCGCAGAAAGAAATTTTCATCAAACAACTCCATCTTGCAAAAGAGCTGGACACCCGCGTCATCATTCATTCAAGAGACGCAGCAGAAGATACTATTGACGTATTAGAAGCAGAAGGTTTTGTAGATTACCCTGTGCTCTGGCATTGTTTTGGTGGCAATACAGAGTTAGCGGAACGCATCGTAAAGAACGGCTGGCATCTTTCAATTCCGGGTACCGTAACATATCCGAAAAACGAAGAAGCACGCGAAGCGCTCAAGGTAATTCCATTGGATCGTATGCTAGTGGAAACAGACTGCCCGTATCTTACGCCTGTGCCGTATCGCGGTAAGCGCAACGAACCAGCGTACACCGTATTCACAGCAAAATGTATTGCCAAAGCACTCGGTATCGAAATCGAAGAACTTTGGACAACCTGCGGCGACAACGCAATTCGCTTTTTTGAGTTGTAATATTTTTTTGCCTATTGATTTTTTTGCCTCAGGTGCTCACAACACTTGGGGCTTTTTTTGCGCCTACGATATTTTCATTCACATGTATGAGTTGCCTTCGGCGAGTCTCCGACGGGGAGGAGACCTCCTCCACCCGCAAGGGGGACGCCCCCTTGACCCATTTTGCGACAACATTTTACGATTGAAGCTGTTTTCGGCTTCAACTCATGTGAAGGGGAGCTTTCTTATATTTCATCTGAGAAGTTGATTATCTACACTATACTCTTCTACCTATTGCTAAAAACGCCATATACTTGTCCTCTCTATTTTTGAAGGAAAAGCATATGACGAAAAATTTACTTGTCATCACCAGCTCTCTTGCAGAACAGGTTCGACTGTTACTGCTCCTCACTGCCGCAGGATACATTCCCACCTGCTGTGAAAGTCTGCCGTCTGCACTTACAGCGCTAGAATCCTCACCGTTTGATGCAATTATCACCGATCCAGTAATATTGGATGCTCCGCCACAAAAAATGACGGCCGTAGAGCTTGTGTCACTCATAAAAGAAACAGCGCTCAATTCGTCAACACCGGTTCTTGTAATGGGAGATGTGATCTCGCTTCAATACATCATGAACACACTTTGCAGTGGAATCGCCCGTTTTATTCCCAAGCCATTTTCGCCAACAGAGTTTATTGAAACTATTTCAGCAGAACTCAACTTGGCAGAACATAAGCAGGCGTAAGCATGATGGATAAAAAAGGTGAGCTATGCCAAAAAAAGGCCAAAATATCGTTAGCGCCTATTATTCTCATTATAACTTTTACTAGAACCACCCAAATCCACCAATATTGCTTGGGTGAAGTATGTGATCGTGGTATGAAGAACGCGGTCTCACAAACCAACACACAACTAAATCGCCTAACAGAACTTTATTGATCCTTCCCACAACTTGGATCTTTGAAGGGACAACACAAGCATGGATATTCTGCAACGCAGATATCCATGCTTGTTCCTTTTGGAAGGTAAAAAAGTACTCAATACAAAAAAAGACTCCCTTTCTAAATTTAGAAAGGGAGTCTTTTCTGAACAATATATGAATCAACGTGGAGGTTGCTGCAAAGTTGTTTTTAGAGAAACTAAGAAACACTTGTGAAGTGCAAGAAAAAGTTTGGAGCAAAGCATTGGTAGATCTATGTGAGCATTTGTTTTTTTCGAAATAACGCGGTCAACCGTTGCCGAGTCATAGAGCCTTACAGGAACAAGTGCCCCAGAGATGCGCAGCAATGTACGGATTTGTAAGCAATCTGGTGGGGTGATAATTACAATTCGAGCTCCATATCAAGAGCTGGGAGATCAAGCAGATCAAGAATCTTCTCTTCCCCAACCACGACAAAACCAAACTTCTCAAAAAACGGTACGGCTTCAGGCGTTGATTCTAGATGAATTCTTTTTGCACCCACCCGTTTTGAAATTTCAACACATTTTTGTATGAGCGAGGAACCGACACCTGTAAAACGGTGCTCTTCCCCCACAACTATATGTGAAAGCTCGGCTGTTTCGCCCTGCAATGTCAGCCTTCCACATCCTAAAAGTTTTCTATTTTTTAAGGCAACCAGCAGTGTACTTTTATCTTCCAGATCATCTTGAATGTAAGAACGGGTTACCCGTCCAACTGGAAACAAATCCACTCGCCGCATTGCCACGGTCGGTTCATACAAGTCAGACTCTTTATCAATTTCTTCAACAGAATAAAGCATATACTACTTCCCCCCGAAAGAGCTTTATGTGTTGTATTCTGACCATAAAATTATCATAAACAAACGTATGATACACACCGGAATCTACAAATTATCACGTCTGAATTCTAATATGCCTATATTGCAACTAAAAGAATCTTCCAGTTACGATTGATCCGTAGAAAAGCCCATGAACAAAGGCTCATCACCAAATAGTAATGTGCAGCAGGGGAAACATGGTAAGGAGGAAAATAATGTATAGGGAAAGATTGCACCAGAACCTGATTAAACAATAAACCGTTCACAGTGCCTACTATTCCACTCATGGAAAAGGAGTATAAACATAATGAAAATATGCTGTAACCATGAACTCGGTTCAAAATGCTTTTGGCTTATGCCACTGGCTACGGTGTCTGTTGTCCCCGCAACAGATAAATAGCCGCGCATCAGAGGGGTCTGATGCGCGGCTATAGTAATTTTTGTGCCTTTTCTATTCTGCGCACTTAACGCACAACGTCGCCCCCGGCATTGCCATTAAGCGAGCATGCGGGATGGGGGCACCACATTCCATGCAGTACCCAAAATCTGGATCATCAATATTGCGCAGTACAAACTCAAGCCCTGCAAGGCGCGATTCCGCTTTTGTCAGAGCTGCTGTATTCACACTGTTATTTACTATATTATCCATACGTGAAAGCCTGCCGATAGAGTCATCCGGCGCAACTGGCTTTGTGACTTCTTTCAACCGGCCAACTTCCATTTTCAAACGGCCAACTTCCTCGTACATTTTCTGCACGAGTGCTTCTTTTTGAATATCTTGCATATCTTTGCTCTAATGTTGGAAATAAATTGCAGAAAGGATGGAATATATAAGCCTAAGTCATAGGGAAAAATTCCGACTTAAGTACACAATGTAACCAACTACTTTTCCATGATAAATGTATTTTTCACGCATGGCCACTTTTTCTGCTATACTTTTACATATCATAACACGTTACAATACAAGAACAATACATATGGATAAAAAGAATACAATTACACGTTACCTGCACGCTTCCGGTTGGCTCGAAGAACTGCAATGCCGAAGCCTATCCGATGTCTCATTCCTTGCAGCGGGTGAGTACAATGAAAACTGGATAGTCAGTGCCGCCTCGCAAGATCAGATATTCAACCAGAAGCATTTTGTCTTCCGCATTAACCATGGAAGTCAGCTTGGGTTGGATAAAGAACAAATCCGATATGAATTTGAAGTACTTTCTGCCCTCAAAAATTCAGCAGTCACCCCAATTCCATATTTTGAAGATGCACAAGCCGGAAACTTTGATCCTGCCTTTGATCATGGTGTGTTGCTCATGGAATATATTTCGGGAACACCGTTGGATTACACGCAGGATTTAGATCATGCGGCTAAAGTCTTTGCAGCTGTGCATACACAACCTGTTCCTGAGCAGAATAATTTTATCCATCAGAAAAACCCTGTTGCGGACATTGTGACAGAATCTCTCGGGCTGCTCGCACGTTTTGAAGATCATCCCAAAATTGATGCACGACGAAAGCTGGAAACATACAGCGAAAGAATTACCAGCCTTGGGGAGGAATACGCATCAGCCTTTGCAGCTGAGCCGCAGCTCATTGTAAATACCGAAGTAAATTCCGGTAACTTCATCATCAATAGAGAACGTAACAGCGCACACCTTGTGGACTGGGAAAAAGCGGTTGTCTCAAGCCGTTATCAAGATCTCGGACATTTTATCGTTCCCACAACCACATTATGGAAAACGGACTTTATAGCAACGCCGGAGCACAGACACCACTTCCTTTCACGGTACAAAGAGTATGCAGGATTACATCAATCGATAGAAGAGCTTGCCATTCTTACCGGAATACTAGAAAAAACAATCATCCTTAGAGGGTTATCGTGGTGCTATATGGCATGGTACGAGTACACTCAACAAGACCGTACTCTTAAAAACAACGATACATTTTCAACAATTGAACGCTATCTGGACAATCTTGAATGGTTTTTACAATAGATTCCCTGTGTAAGAAATATAGCGGAAAAGCAGTGCTTTCCGATGTCTCATTCTCTGTAGATAAAGGAGACATCGTTTCCCTGATTGGCCCTTCAGGCGTGGGGAAAACAACACTGCTGCGCATTCTTGCCGGACTGGAAGAGCAAGACAGCGGTTCAATTTCATTTGAAACACCACCATCCAAGAACAATCCTGTCATCATGGTGTTTCAAGATTATCTGCTGTTCCCAAGCCTCACCGTTTTCGAAAATACGGCGTTTGCTTTAAAAGCACGAAAACTCCCTGCGTCAGAAATCGCAAAACGCGTGAACACCATTCTTGAATTCTTTCATCTTTCAGACAAACGAAAACAGTATCCTGCGCAGCTATCGGCTGGACAAAAGCAACGAGTCGCCATTGCCCGCGCTATGGTGGTAAATCCAGCAGTGCTGCTACTCGACGAACCTTTCGCAAATCTGGATCGAAATCTGAAGCTGGAAACCGCTGAATTTATCCGCGACACGCAAAAAGAGTTCGGCATCACAACAGTTAGTGTGACGCACGACCTTGAAGAAGCCTTTGCCATGTCCGACAAAATCGGCATCATGCTTAACGGAAGACTGGAACAATTCGACACGCCATCTGCACTATACAATTCACCAGAATCCATTGACGTTGCACGTTTTCTAGGACCTGTGAATATTTTGACACCTGAATTGTGTACTCATCTGAACATTCCCGCAGCAACCATCCCCAAAGGACGCGACTACGCCATCATCAGGCCGGAGCAGCTGACCCTGACACAAGGAACAGAGGCACGCATCAACCGTGTGCAATTTGGCGGACACTACATCAAATATTCACTGCAAGTGCAAAATACAGAACTGACAGCCTATGGCTTCACAGCACAATTTGCAGAAGGCGATACCGTTGGGATTCAAGTAAGTCAGCAATAGCAAAGTAGCTAGCTGGCCTTACAGGGATCTCGACAATAAATTTGGTACGTACCGAGCAAACGGTAATGTACCCGAAACTTATTAAAATGCTTTGGGATTAACCGGAAGCAACTCTCCAAGCTCAATCCCAGCTTCCGTAACAGTCGCTCTGTACGGGTATACCTCAACGCCAAGTTCCAACGCCTCATAAAAAAGATCTGCATACGCCGGATCAATCACATCTGCCGGAGCAAAACAATGCCCATCCGGACGTTGAATAAGATAGAAAAATGCTGCGCGCTGCCCTTGCTTCACAAGGTTGATCATATTGTTAAGATGTTTTCGTCCACGCTCTGTGACGGCGTCTGGAAAACAAGCAACTTCGTCTTCAACCATGGTTACGTTTTTACATTCAATCCATAGCGGCGGTAATGAGTCATCCGCTGTCCGCAACACACCGTCCGCACGGCTATCGCCAACCTTTGCTTCACTTTTAAAGAGAGTGTAGCCCTCTGCCCAATGCAATCTACCCGCCTCAAAAGCAGCTTTGAGCATTTTATTCGGCGTCTGAGTATTCACGCCGACCCATTTAACTCCGGATGCCATATTCAAACCAACTGCTTCCTGCGTCCATTTCAATTTTCTATTAGGATTCGCAGCAGGCGAAGCTAAAATTGGGGAACCCTGACGTAACAGCCCCATCATTGAGCCGGTATTATTGGAATGTATCCAGACGGACTCACCATCCACAAGAATTTCTACGCTAAAACGTTTCACGCGGCGAACAAAGGAACCGGCAATGCATCCCTCTGGATATGAAATAAGTGGCTCGTGTGTAGACATAAAATTTCCTAACTATTTATGTTTGATTACCAAAAAAGTTGGTAAGGAAACCGGTTCTAAAAGTTTACATGTGT
Organism: Halodesulfovibrio sp. MK-HDV; assembly: GCF_009914765.1. Taxonomy (NCBI): domain Bacteria; kingdom Pseudomonadati; phylum Thermodesulfobacteriota; class Desulfovibrionia; order Desulfovibrionales; family Desulfovibrionaceae; genus Halodesulfovibrio; species Halodesulfovibrio sp. MK-HDV. Next base: position 28,102 of record NZ_WYDS01000007.1, read on the forward strand.
GTTGTTAACTGGTACTCGGCAGAAAGCTAGAAGGCATCATAATTATTGTTTAAACGCACTGCATTTTAGCGCACGACGTTAACAGCAATTATTGCGGAGGGCTGCACAACAGTAAAATTCTGACTGTGCCCATTATCTGCTTTCGGTATACTTCTGGTTTTTTGATACGCCCACCATGTACGCATAAATTTTATTTTAGAGAGAGGCAACGAATGAAGACTTCAAGCCGTATCGCACAACTAAAACCGTCTGCTACCTTGGCCGTTAACGCAAAAGCTCTTGAGCTCAAAGCACAGGGTAAAGAAATTATTAGCCTAGCTGTTGGGGAACCTGATTTTCCAACGCCAGACTATGTACGTGACGCGTGTAAACGCGCGCTGGACGAAGGTTTTACCAGATATGGTGCTGTACCGGGGCTTCCTGAACTTCGTACTGCTGTAGCTAACTACTTCAACGTTATGTATGGCACGTCCGCACGTGCTGAACACACCATGATCACAAACGGTGGCAAGCAGGCGCTCTTCAACCTGTTCCAGAGTCTCATCAACCCTGGCGATGAAGTCATCATCCCAGCACCATACTGGGTAAGCTATCCGCCAATGGTACAACTCGCTGAAGGCGTACCTGTAGCGGTTGCAGCCTCTGCTGAAGCAGGATTTAAAGTTACCGTTGAACAGCTCGAAGCTGCACGTACTGAAAAAACAGCTGTGCTACTGCTTAACTCTCCATCCAACCCGACTGGCGCTGCGTACTCCCGAGATGAAATTAACGCCGTCGCGGAATGGGCTATCAGTCATAACATCTTTATTATTTCCGACGAAATTTACGATCAACTCGTATATGCACCAGCAGAGCACGCTTCACTTGCTCCATGGTGGGAAAAATTCCCAGAACAGGTCTGTATCGTAAACGGTCTGGCAAAAAGCTTTGCCATGACAGGTTGGCGCATCGGCTACGTTCTTGCGCATGTTGATCTCATCAAAGCAATGAGCAAGATTCAAGGTCAGTCCACATCAAACGTCTGCTCTTTCGCACAAAAAGGTGCTGTTGCAGCGCTTACTGGCGGCTTTGAAATCGTTGAATCCATGCGAGCCTCTTTCCGCAACCGCCGTGACCTTGCCATGAGCATTATCGGAAAATGGCCTAATGTTGTATGTCCTGTGCCACAGGGTGCGTTCTACCTTTTCCCAGATGTCCATCGTTTATACAACGAAACATACCCAGACTCTGCTGCAATGTGCACATACCTGCTTGAAGAGGCAGGCGTTGCGTTGGTTCCGGGTGCTGCATTCGGTGATGACAACTGCATTCGCATTTCATACGCAGTGGACGAAAAAACACTCGAAGAATCTTTGCATAAAATTGCTCGTATCCTTTTTAGATAAGAGAAATATAATATTGGGCTTTACACTTTTTCCCTACGCTTCATCAGACGAACCTCTGCCCTTTTTTATACTCGGGCGGCTCTACTTTTATACAAAGAAGCGGGGTAATACTTTATGACAATAAATACACTTGATTGGACAGGAGCATGGAACGGACGCCTTTCCGAAAAAGACGAGCAGCGTCATGCTGCCCGCTGTGAAAAGCTCGCCACGCACCTATATGAAGAAATTGACGGTGACAGACTGCCGTTTATCAACTTGCCCTATCGAGAAGAACTTGAGAAAAATCTCATAGAACACTCTCCGTGGCTGCAATCTTTTGACCATATGCTGCTTTTGGGCATTGGTGGCAGCGCATTAGGAACAAGAGCACTCCAGCGTGCATTTTTTCCTGAACAGGATATGCCGAATCATACCGGCAAACGCCTGTGGATTTCAGATAACGTTGATGCCGGAACAACAGAAGAATGGCTGACACGTTTACCTGCAGAAAAAACAGTCGTTATTGTTATTTCTAAATCCGGTGGAACCATTGAGACCATTGCACAGTACTTTGTTGTGCGTGAATGGCTTAAGGAGCACCTTGGCGACGCATGGACTGATCACATTATGCTCATTACAGATGCCCACAACGGTTATCTGCGAGATGAAGTGAACAGACTTGGCGTGCGTTCTATGCCTGTGCCAGAGAACCTTGGCGGTCGCTACTCCGTGCTCAGCGCGGTTGGACTTGTTCCGGCAGCGTTCCTTGGTATTGACTGGAAAGCTTTGCTTGATGGTGCTATGTCAGTTGGTGACAGCCTATGTAAACATGGATGCGGTGAGCGCACTATGTTGACCCACCCTGCATGGAAAATTGCATCGTGGGCAAAAACACTTATGGAAGAAGATTACAACATTCTGTTGTTCTTTACCTATATTCCTAAGTGGGCTTCCTTTGGTGACTGGTTTGCACAACTCTGGGCTGAAAGTCTTGGCAAAGATGGAAAAGGTTCTACACCGCTTCCTGCCAAAGGCGTTACAGACCAACATTCAACGCAGCAGCTCTACCTTGGTGGACCACGCGACAAAGGTTGTTTGTACCTCACTTGTCCAAATCAGCCGGAAGGCATTACCTTTGCCAAAGATCTGCCTGAACGATGGGACTACCTTCGCGGTGAAAAGTTTGGCACCTTACTGCAGGCAGAAACTCTTGGTTCCCGCGTGGCTCTCGGTCAAACCGAGACACCACTTGTAGAAATTAGAGTGGGTGAAGCAACAGAAACTGAAGCCGGACGCCTTATTGCACTGTTGGAAATTGCCACAGTACTTACAGGCTGGCTGCTTGAAATAAATCCGCTTAACCAGCCGCATGTCGAACTCGGCAAGCGATTGGCTAATGCACGGCTCGGTGCCACTGGCTACGATGAAGAAAGCAAACAGCTTGAACACTTCTTAGGCAGGGAGCCCGACATTCAGGAGTTCTAGTTTGATTTTAAGGTTCTTCAAGGACGAAAAGCCATTCGGTTTTGTACGAGTCCTCTCATGGGCAATGCTCATAGTTATCATTATCTCAAGCCTGCTCATGTCCACATTTATTGCGGATCAAGCTCGGAAGACCTTAATTGAAAAACAGAAAAACTTTGCACTATTACTGGCGGAAAATCTGAACCATCAGATTTTCCGTCGTTTTACGCTTCCTACCATCATCGGTTACGGGCGCATTGCGCTGCGTAACCCGACCCAATATCAACGCCTTGAGCAGGTAGTTCAAAACACCATTCACGGCCTGCATGTTAAGGGTCTGCGCATTTACGACAACAAGCAGATCACTTCATACTCCACCAACAAAGATGATCTCGGTAAAACAAGTATTGCCGGAATTGCTGCGCAAAAAGCTGTAGAACAGAACACCTACACTTTTGAAATCGAATCAAAAATTTCTCCGATAAAAGCACTATTCTTGCCCAACCTTCCAGATGACACCTTTACGTTGCGTACAACCTATCCGTTACGCCTTGAAGGAAAACTCGGGGAGGAGCCTAAAGAATTGCCTATCATGGGCGTACTGGAAATTACGCAGGATATTACGCAGGACTACATGAGTGTACTCAGCTTCCAGCGTCTTATCTTTATATCTATTTTCTGCTCGTCCATGTTCATGTTCATGATTCTTGTGTTCATCATCAAGCGGGCAGAACGTGTCCTGACAAACCGCCTTGAAGAAAAAGAAAAGCTTGAACACGACCTGCATCAGAACGAAAAACTGGCAGGCATGGGACGAATGGTTTCATCGATTGCACATGAAATCCGCAACCCGCTTGGCATTATCTCTTCCAGCGCGGAAATGATGATCAAACGTGACAGTACAGACGACTTCACCAAAAAAATGCTTACGGTCATTTTTGAAGAATCAAAACGGCTTGCCCAGACCGTTACAGACTTCCTCGACTACGCAAAGCCTAAGCCGACTCGCCATGACAAGGTAGATCTTGCGCTTATCATCAATCAGGCGCTTGGCTTCCTTGAAAATGAGCTCGAATCCAAAGGCATCACCGTCGCACGGGATTATAATTTAAAATTCTTTATAGAGGGTGATAGCGACTTGCTCTATCGTGCTGTATACAATGTTGTTTCTAACGGCATTCAAGCGATCGAAGGCGATGGGGAAATTCGAATCTGTGGTACTCATGGAAAAACTGCAATATTACAATTCCATGATTCCGGCAGCGGATTTGATGAAGCGCATTTAAGCAAGATGCTCGACCCGTTCTTTACTACACGAGACAACGGAACCGGACTTGGTCTGCCTATCGTAAACAGCATTGTTAAAAGCCATCACGGCACACTGACACTAGGCAAATCTCCCCTTGGCGGCGCACTCGTTACTATGGAATTTCCACTGAAAACACCGGGCAGGTAATCAGATATGAAAAAGAAAAAGCACTTACTCGTTATTGATGACGAAAAAAACTATCTGCTTGTTCTCGAAGCACTTCTCACGGACACTGGATACAAAGTTACAGCACTGAATGATCCAGAAACAGCACTCACATTCCTTGAAGAATCTGATGTTGATGTTGTTCTCACCGATATGAAGATGCCAAAAATTTCCGGCGCAGAAGTTCTTGAACACGTACGCAAAAACTATCCCGGCCTTCCGGTTCTTATTATGACCGCCTTTGGCACCATCCAAAGCGCTGTTGAAGTTATGCGTACCGGTGCGTTCGATTATATCGCCAAGCCGTTTTCAAATGATGAACTACTGCTTTCTGTGCAGAATGCCGTTGAGCTTTCTCAGGCACGCCAGAATTACCAGTTGCTCACAGAAAATTTTCAGACCCGATACGGTCGCAACAACATCATCGGTAAGAGCAGCGCCATTCGCTCTGTTCTTTCCCTCGTTGACCGCGCAGCCCCAAGCAAATCCACAGTTCTCATCTCTGGTGAGTCCGGTACAGGTAAAGAGCTTGTCGCTCGCGCTATTCACTTTTCGTCACCACGTAAGAGCGCACCGTTTATCAGCGTAAACTGCATGGCGCTCAACCCCAGCCTGCTGGAAAGCGAACTTTTCGGGCACGAAAAAGGCTCCTTCACTGGTGCAATCGCTTTAAAACGAGGCCGCTTTGAGCTTGCTGACACAGGAACCCTGTTCCTTGATGAAATAGGTGAACTCTCTCACGACATGCAGGTTAAGCTCTTGCGTGTTTTGCAGGAACGCCGTGTTGAACGCGTGGGTGGTACAGAAGAAATTGAAGTGGATATCCGTATCGTTGCCGCGACAAACAAAGATCTTCTGGAAGAAGTAAAAAAAGGCAACTTCCGCGAAGATCTTTACTACCGCCTCAATGTTGTTCACATGCAGATCCCGCCTTTACGTGAACGTCGCGAGGACATCCCGCTTCTGGTAGCTCACTTTATTGAAAAAATTTCAGAGCAGCAGGAAGTAACAGAGCGAACCTTCACCGTTGAGGCTCTCGACTATCTTTCCGGCTACGAATGGCCGGGAAACATTCGTCAGTTAGAGAACGTCATTGAACGTTGCCTCGTTCTTGGTACCGGCACTGATATCAGTGTTGATGACCTGCCTCCAGAAGTACGCGATGAAGAAAGCCAATTAAAAAGTGCGGTAGACTTGTTACCTGTCCAGCTCGATCTCAGTGACACACTGGAAAAAATTGAAGCTGCTCTTATCCGCAGAGCGTTAGCTCGCGGAAACTTCGTACAGGTAAAGGCTGCTGAATCTCTTGGTATTTCAAAAAGCCTGCTGCAATACAAACTTAAAAAATACAATATCACTGGGCACTAGTACTTTTTAGACTATACTGTGTTGTGCTTTACGAACGTTGTACGTGTTGTGTTTACCAAGTATTTTTGCTGGTGATCATCGCACGGGGCAACATGTTACGACGACTAAGCCGAGCCTAGCTCCGCTTTCATCATTACGCTCAAAAGTAGCTTAGTTTCACTTCCTGTTCGTGATGTATGCACAACAACATAACCTAATCGTATAATTTGATCTGCATGGTTTGAAAAACTTGGAGCCCCTATGCTGAAAGTTGCAATCCCCGGTTTTGCACCGATGGAATTTGATCATCTTGTTTTAGATTTTAACGGCACCATTGCCTTTGACGGCAATATTATTGACGGTGTCGAACCTGCAATCGCAATGCTTTCTCAGCTTCTTACAGTACATATCGTTTCCGCTGATACGAACCAGAATGTCGTACGCGAAGTAGCGCACCTCCCCGTAACAACACGCGTTGTAAACAGTGCCTACCAGCAACAGGAAAAATTGGAATATATTGAAAAACTCGGTCCAGAAACCGTATGTGCCATTGGCAATGGTAATGTCGACACCGACATGCTGAAAAGGGCTGAACTCGGCATAGCCATTTTAGGACCTGAAGGGCTCAGCCCCAAAGCATTAGCTGTAGCAGATGTACTCATGCCTGATATCGTCAACGCTCTTGAGTCTCTTGTAAACTCATCGCGACTCAAAGCTACACTACGCAACTAAGCCTGTAGCCAAATAGTACCATTTCTAACCCCCGTGTGTTTCTAAAACACACGGGGGTTTTTTGTTAGAAAAAGAGCAGAGAACAACGAACGATCAACAACGAATCATGGAAAAAACAGTTTCTTATCAGTACCCATTGTTCTTTATACCCATTGATCTGGGTAACAACAAATTCGACCTATTTTCCAATTACAATTGTTCCAATGTGCAACCTTGAGTTACGTGTCCCCCTGCAAACTGTTAACAGCAGTTTGCAGCAAAAAATACTCACAACATCACAGAATCATGATAATTCAGTGCCTTGTGAAATTTATCTCAATAGGCATGCATTTTGTATTATTTGTAGTGCTCTAGAAAATAGGTTCTGAGTTATCTTGAGGAGGATACAAAAGTATGTCTACAATTTCACGTCGTCAGATGATAGCAGGTGTTGGGGGAGTAATCGTGGGTGGCGCAGTTGCCACAGCTCTTCCTGCAATGGCAGCTCCGTCTAACTTTGCAGCTACAGCAGAGTGGATTCCACATAAAGTCGATCCTGCAATCGGCGAACGCTTCGGTTACGACGGGTACTACAATAAAGGCTACGGCTGCTGTTACGGCGCATTCTACGCTATCGTAGGCCAGATGGCTGAACAGCACGGCGCTCCATATAAAGATTTCCCATTCCATATGATGGAAGTTGGTAAATCCGGTATTTCAAACTGGGCAACCATCTGTGGCGCCCTACTCGGCGCAGCTTCCGCATTTGCGCTGTTCTACGGTCGTAAAGAACGTAAAGCCATGGTTGATGAATTGTTCCGTTGGTACGAACAAACTGCTTTCCCTATCTACAAGCCTACGAGCGATATTTATGTAGATAAAGAAATCCCGACAAGTGTAAGTAACTCTGTTCTCTGTCACGTGTCTGTTTCACGTTGGTCTTACACTACCGGCATTCCAGCTAAGTCAAAAGTTCGCTCCGAACGTTGCGGTCGCCTTACTGGTGACGTTGCTAAAAAAGCTATTGAAATTCTGAACGCAAAAATCGACGGAAAATTTGAAGGTCTTTACGGCAAACAAGAATCCGTTGAATACTGTGAAACCTGTCACGGTAAAGGCAAAGAATCCCCAATTGCCAAAGGCAAGCAGGACTGTACTCCTTGTCACTCCGGTTCAGAAGCCACCGAAAATAAATTTAAAGATCACCCATAGCGCTTTCTTCCAGTGGCAGCTGGAAAACGCATACTCGCACCTCATAAATCAGGGCAGTTTTGTAGCAACTCTACAAGGCTGCCCTTTCTTTGTGTGTATATAAACTTCATCCTTTCCGCAGGTTATACTGTGGCTCTCTTTTCTATGTAGTGTATTTTTAGATATTGCACAGAACATTCGAAGATGAGTAAGGAAGGAGCCATATGTCTCGTACACTTTTTTATTTCAGCCTACTCGCCGCGCTGTTAACGCTTCAGCTCACGACTACAGCGGTTGCAGAATCGACCGCATTCCAAAAGTCACGTAATAACATTACTGCCAAGACCTCTGGTCCTCTGTCGCCACCGGACACAACCAGTCCGCAGGCGACGCTTCGCAGTTTCATGGTTAATACAACCCGTGCGTACCAGCTTATGAAGCAGGCTTATGCGCTGGATATGGAATCTGACAATTTATTCACACACACTCCGCAGGTAACTGCACTGTCAGATCGCGCAATGCTCTATTTCGAAAAAGCAATCAAATGCGTTAACTTCAGCGAAATACCCGCCAGCTATCGAGCCGAATTTTCTTACGAAGCCGTAATCCAGCTTAAAGAAGTCATAGATAGAATAAAACTACCGCGCATGGGGGCAGTACCAGATAGTGACGACATGATGGAGCTCGATTACTGGCGCGTTCCGGGCACATCATTCGAAATCCAATACGTAAAAGAAGGTGACCGTTCTGGAGAATACCTTTTCAATCCGGAAAGCGTTCGCAATATAGAAGCACTCTACAATCGCGCCAAGTACCTCCCGTACATTAAAAAAACTACGGAAGGTTTTTACCGATTCTATAGTTCCACCCCTGGCAGGCTCGTGCCGCCTAAGTGGTTTTCTTACATTCCAAAACCACTTTCGGCCGAACTCTATCACGAGCAAACAATCTTTCAATGGGTCACTTTCTTCCTCAGCATTCTATTTTTCATATTCCTGAGCATCATCTCTTTCAAACTGACACGCAGAAGAAATCTAAAAAAATATCCCATCACCAACGAACTCCTACACCTCGTTCTCCCTCTGCAGCTCGTTATTTCATGCCTGTTACTCGCATACATTTTTGACGACATCATAAACCTTACAGGTCGTTTCCTCGTGCTCTCTGTGGGAGTCTTGCAAATCGTACAATGGCTCTCAGCCGCATGGGGTATACTCATTCTCGGGCGTGTCGTTGCAGAATCTATTCTAGCAACACCTAGTATAGATCCACGCGGAATTGATGCCAGTCTTGTAAATACCGTCACCAACCTTACTTGCATATTCCTCGCTGTGTGCGTTCTCTTCTACGGTGGCACAAAACTTGGCATCCCACTTATTCCTGTGGTCACAGGTTTTGGTGTCATCGGTCTTGCCATCTCTCTCGCTGCGCGTCCGACAATCGAAAACGTTATCGGCGGGCTCACCCTTTTTGCAGACAAACCCGTACGCATCGGAGATTTCTGCATGTTCGGTAAAACACGCGGCAAAGTCCTGCACATCGGGCTGCGATCAACCAGAATCCGCGCCAGTGACCGGACAATCATGTCTATCCCAAACGCTGAGTTCTCACATCTTCAGCTCATCAACCTCACACACCGCGACAAATTCAAGCTCGATCTCGACATCGGTCTTAGCTACGTAACGACTTCGACTCAGTTACGGTGGATCATAACGAAATTATACGAGATGCTTTACGCACACCCAGAAATCAGTAGAAAGCCACTCCTCTGGGTACGTTTTGTCAACTTCAATTCTTACTCGAAAGACATAAATATTCGCGCCTACATCAACACAACAAGGCTCAGTCATTTCTACAGAATTCAAGAAGATGTCCTATTTCGTATTGGTGAAATTATCGAAGAAGGTGGCGCAGCCTTTGCCTATCCAACAAGTTCAACCTATCTCCACACCGTTGATGAGGACCTCACAGAGCCATCCAATCTAGCAAACGAGTTAGAAGAGTTCTCGAACGAAACTCAGTTCCCATTCCCTGATTTCCCAGCTGACCGGATCGACCAAATAAACAACAAACTCAAATATCCGCCGGAAGCCGAAAAAGACTATTCAGGGCTTCCGCTACGAACCAATGATAAGGATACCAAGGAAGACAAAACCGCCAAGGAAGACAAGCATGGCAAGCCTTACACTGAGTAATGTTTTGGTGACTATCTCCAGTAGTAACCTTTTGTGTCTCCGACGGCTCTCCGAGGGGGAAGGGCGCTGCCCTCCACCCGCAAGGGGAACGCCCCCTTAACCGCGGTTTATTGCGACATCATCCTACTGTTTATGCCTTCACGCGGCTTAACCACCACGACCTTTCGTTGAAGCTAATAAAAAACGAAGTAGGCTGCCCATCATTCAATGGACAGCCTACTTCGTTATGGAAAGTTAGTTGTTATCGCGGCTTCCAACGTAATAGCTTTCTAAAAGTACTCGCGTATAATTGGGTCAAGGGGCAAGCCCCTTGCGGGTGCAGGGCAGAGCCCTTGCCCGTCGGAGACCTGCCGGAGGCTCGTCGAAAACAACCTAAAAGCAATACATTTACACAGTTCTACTTCTGACAAGTTTCGCAGAAGACAGTTGTGCGCCCAGCAACTTTTTCGGTCTTGAGCGGCTCACCGCAAACGCGGCAATCCTGCCCTGTGCGCCCGTAGACGAGGAAATTATTCTGGAACGATCCAGCATCACCGTGCGCATCGCGGTAATCACGGATGGATGAACCACACTCACGGATGGCTTGTTTGAGCACTTCCTTGAGCTTTACATGCAACAGCCCGAGCTTTTTCTTTGGAATCTCATTCGAAGGCGTATCGGGGCGAATGCCTGCTCGAAAAAGTGACTCATCTGCGTATATGTTGCCAATTCCAGCGATTACTTTTTGGTCGAGTAAGGCTGCTTTTATGCGGGTTCTGCGTGACTGAAACAGAGCTACGAAGGCGTCAGTCTTAATGACGAGCGGCTCTGGACCTAGCTGCTGCCAGAACTGCCAATTCAGGTAATCACATGGAGCTAGAGCACGGCAAAAACCGAATTTGCGCATGTCGTCGAAGAACAAACGGTTGCCGTTGCTCAAATCAAAAATTATTCGAGTATGCCGTGCTGGCGGAGTATTTGGCGGATAGACAAACAACCTGCCGGACATTTTTAGATGAAAAGCAAGTTGTAGAGGATATTCCGAGCGCGGGACGGGAAGTTCGTCTTCATAAATTTGCGGAATTGAAAGATCCATAAGCAACAGCTTGCCCCGCCTGTGCACGTGCGTGATCTCACGCCCAGTGATAAGACCTTCCAGCGCATCGCGCCTTCCTTCTACACTGCTGTCGTTAAGGATGGTGACTTCTTCTATGGTCTGCTCTGCCAGCATCGGCCATAGACCTGCAGCAATGGTTTCAACTTCTGGTAATTCTGGCATTATTTTCTGTGTGGGTGTTCCGGTACGGGCATTGAGATTGTGCACTCTTTGCCGTCCCTGATTACTGTAAAGACCATGTCTTTTCCCTCTTTGGCGGCTTTTACGCCTGCTCTGTGAAGGGTCATCATGGAGTCGACGTCCATTCCACTTACTTTGACGATATTGTCGCCAGCAAGAAACCCTGCTGTGTGCGCAGCAGATTTATCTTTTACATCTAAGATTGTTGCACCATCGCCTTCCATACGCAAGGTAAAGCCAAATCTGCTCTGTTTTGTAAGCGGGCAATAAAACTGTATGTGCCCTCTCTCTGCAACAATCGGCTCTCTGTTTCGCCATGGAACGATAAGCAACACTTTGGCATCTGGATCAAGCTTGGATAGGCGGTATGAAATGCCCCAACCGTGTTCTACGTGCCCTGTGCCAGTAAGAATGACTATTGGTAAATTTGTTTTCTTGCGAATGGCCATCGCCTGCTCTGCCATTCCGGTATCCCACATGGACTGAATCAGGAAAAAGCGCTTACGGTAATGAGCGAGTGATTTTTTTGCGACCTCTGCCGCTTTGGGATCATCTTTCCCCTCTGTCATCAGTTCCACATGCTTATCGTGGATTCGAGTTAAATCCTCTTCTTGCGCTTCCATGCTTGGAATATGATTTTTAGGCAGATACTTGCGCTCTTCAGGCGTAAGACTCTCCATTCCATCATCACCAATTTTTTTAGCTATCTCAAAGGGAAAATTGAGCGCATAGAGCTCTATTTTGTGTGCATAGATTTCTTCGATAATGGGTTCATAAAGCGAATACGAAAAACCCCAGGCATCTTTCCAATCAACTTTGGTTGGGAATTCAGCAAGGGAGACTTTGCCGTTATTTACGGCATCAAGCTGCGGTTGTTTTTCCTGTGCAAACATTTCCATGCCCACAGTAAAGCGCATTCCGGATTCTGCTAATGCAGCAATAATTTTTGCTTGAACAATATGATCGCAGGCGACGTTATGAGTTTCGCCAATGAGGATGTAGTCGTATGATTTTGCGGTAGCGAGGAGGTCTGAAAGAGAGGCTTTGGTTCCGTTGGCGTTAAAGAATTCGCCTTCAGCCAATTGGGGACTGGCTTGTGGGGTAACGACAAGCTTGGTGTTAGTCGCTTTAGATACGATTGGCGCAGGGGCGGCGCGGGAAAGAGGCGGTTGCGCCAAAGCGCAACCACCCATTATTACTACTACAGAAAAAAGAATTCTGTGGGCTAATCCCATATCCTTTTGTCCTCGATAGGACGAATCTGCGGAGGCAGTGAGCCAGGAGTAAGCACCTTGAGCTCCGGACGAAGTTTAATTTTTTCACGGAACTGGTGCAGCAGTTCATCCCCACGTTTGAAGTTACTTGCTTCAACGTACAGGGTCATTTCGTCAATGCCACCCGGGTTGGTAACTTCGATCTGCCAGCGCTTGATTTCCTCAAAGCGTGACATAACCTGTTCAACCTGATGTGGATAAACGAACATACCTTTAATACGAGCGGTGGTATCTACGCGGCCAACAATGGAGCCGAGACGCGGAGAGGTACGACCACATGGGCAAGGAGATCTGTCGATGTAACCGAGATCACCGGTAGCAAGACGAATAAGCGGGTAGGTTTTGTTGAATGCGGTAACAACAATTTCACCAACTTCGCCGTCTTTAAGAGGAATACCAGTGTCAGGATGACAGATTTCAACAAAAGTTCTGTTGGCAATGTGCAGGCCGGTTTTGTGGTAACATTCGTAACCAATACAACCAACGTCTGCGGTGCCGTAGCCCTGACGCATGATGAGGTCGAACTTCTTCTCAAGGGAAGCACGCATTTTCTCAGAGATACGCTCGCCAGTTACAAAAGCAACTTCGAGGTAGAGATCTTTACGCAGGTTCAAACCTTTTTCTTCTGCTTTCTGGGCAAGGTGCATCAGGTAGCTTGGAGTTCCAACATACCCGCTTACACGTAATTTTTGCATGATTTCCAACTGAGTCGCAGCATTGCCGGGACCAGCAGGAACTGTTGCACAACCAAGATTACGCAGTGGCTCTTCAAACATGAGACCAGCAGGCGCAAGATGGTAGTTGAAAGTAATCTGCGCTACGTCGCCTGGACGGAAACCAGCAGAGTAGAAACCTTCGGTGTAACCCCAGTAATCGTCTGTGCGATCTTCAGGGTCAAAAATTGGTCCAGGAGAAAGGAATACACGCTTCAATTCACCAAGGTCTTTAGTAAGAAGACCACCAAGACGCGGGCCCATGGACTGTAAGAAGATAAGTTCTTTCTTCTTAAGGATAGGAATGTGTTTAAGGTCAGAAAGAGTTTTAAACTTTTCTACCTGAAACTGGGCACGGTCAAAACGCTTTTTGACATCTTCTGAGTAGCGGTATGCGTAAGTAAGAAGGTCTTTAAGCTGGATAAGGTAAAACTGACGACGTTCGCTTTCGTCGAGCACTTCACGTCGGCTATATATGCCTTCTGTACGGTCTTTACGGGTCATGTGGGTACTCCATACAAGAAATTTTTATGCGGAACTAAACCCCGACCTTACAGTATATTTAATCGAAAATCAAGTTTTTTCTATTTTTCACTGATATTTCAGATATATACCACAGAATCTAAGAGGCGCAAGTTTTTTTCGTTTTTGCAAGATCCAAAAAAATCCCGACTCGTAACAAGTCGGGATTTTGAATCTATTTGATATGGCGCATTGCACCGGAAGAAAGCTATTCTGCTGATTCTTCCTGAGCAGCAGCAAGACGTTCTTTACGTGCTGCTTCCTGTTTACGTTCGCGTGTGCCAACGTATTTGTGACCTTCGAGTGCATCAAGGCCTTCCTGATGACGAGCAAAGATAAGGAAGCCTGTGTGAGCTACCATACGGTCACTTGGACGCAGACGGTCCGGTACTGCTTTCCAGTTACGAACGAGAAGTTCGGAAACTTCAACTTCGTCAAATGGACCTTTTTCCAGTTCTGTAAGAAGGCTGGAAACCTGATCTACTGTAGGAACGAGGAAGCCGATCATTGCGCCGGGCTTAACCGCACCTGGAATAAATCTTACGTAATCCCAAGGGTCACGAACATCGAGGAAAAGTGCATCGGCATCATCAACGAGGAAGCCGTTTTCGATGTTGTGGTTGTATAAGGTTACGTTTTTACCAACGCCTGCCCAGTCAAGGTTACGACGAGCAAGGTTCATAAATTCTTCACGGGCTTCGTGGGTGTGAATTTCACCCTTTTCGCCTGCAAACCAACTCATAGCGAGAGTAAGGCTACCGGAGCCGGAACCAGCTTCGATGATTTTAGAACCGTTACCCACACCAAGCTTCATGCAGATGTAGCCGATATCTTTTGGATAGATAACCTGTGTCTGACGCTTGACGCCTTTCACAAGATCATGCAACGAAGGGCGTTGCACACGGAATGGCTTTCCTTTATGAGAAAGAACAACGCTACCGTAACCGGCAGCCATGATGTCTTCCATTTTAAGAATGCCGTCATTGCCATGTATATCATTACCAAGTTCTACACGACGCATAACGCGTTTTCCGCGCGCGCCGACAAGCAGAACCAATTCGCCTTGCTTAATCATATTTTTTTTCCTCCGTGGTTGGAGCAACGCCCTACTTTTATATATGGAGCCTGTCAAGAGACAGCCTGTTCTTGAAAATTCAAGATTTATATACAATTCAGGCCGAGAATCGGCTCTTTTTTGATTGAAATAATAGCTGTCTTTTTGTGCCACCTGTACGTATAGTAACTAATCCTACCAGAGTGCGGAACATAATTGCCATGAAGTTTACATATATTTTTGGTCCGGTTTATTCAGGAAGACTCGGTCATTCCCTCGGTCTAGATCTCCTCGGAGAGAGGATCTGCTCTATGGACTGTCTTTACTGCGAAGTAGGCAGAACAAATGAATTGACCCTGACACGAAAGCCGTATGTTCCAGCCGAAAAATTGCTGGATGAATTACGCCACTGGCGTGATGAGCATAGCGATAATCTACCCGATTACGTAACTCTGGGAGGCTCAGGGGAACCGTGTCTCAATAGTGATTTAGACACTATAATAAAAGGCTGTAAACAGATTCTTCCTTCTGTCCCTGTAGCTGTTCTCACTAATAGTACACTCTTATGTGATCCCGAGGTGCAAGAGGCACTCATGGAAGTAGATGCCGTACTTCCTTCTTTGGACTCACTTGTAGATAAAGAATTTGCAAAATTGAATCGCCCCTGCGGGGGGGTCAAAGCCGCACACGTTGCTGAATGCCTCGTAAAATTCAGTGACACATACAACGGCAAAATTTTTCTAGAAATATTACTGTCGCAGGGCGTTAACGATTCACAAGAGAATCTTACCCTGCTCAAGGAGTATGTAACTTCGTTACAGCCTCATCGTGTTGACGTAACAACCTTATCCAGACCCGGTGCCTTTTCTTTGGCAAAAGCTGTTGACCCTGCCGTACGTAAAGTATGGCAAACCGCACTCTCTGAATGCATTACTAGATTTGATGCCAATGGCTCAGCTAACCAACAACACGCTACACAAGAAAACGCACCCCCAGCAGCTGCAACGCAGTCTGCCACTGGAAACTTTGCGGACTTGCCGGAACAAGACCGGTCAGCTGCAAAACAACGTGTCCTAGAGTCGCTCACACGCAGACCGCAGACACCTTCGCAGCTTGCAATCGCTCTCACCCTTCCTCTATCCAACGTTCAAGAATCATTGAACATACTGGAGAATGAAGGTGCTATTTACAAATCAGAGCAAGACCGCACTGCAACACTCAACACAGATGAGCCTTTCTACTCCTGCCAGTAGTCCGATTGCCCCGACAGCACTCGGAAATGATTTTTTAAAGGACTCACAATGGTCAGACCACGCAAAGGCAAGCGTAAGATGTTTATCAGCACCTTGCCGGGCGAACAGGTTGAAGTATTACTAGCCGAAGAAGGCGTAGTACAAGAGTATTATGTTGAAATGGTTCATCAACAGAAAACCAAAGGTAACATCTACAAAGGTATTATCAACAACATAGACACTAACCTTCAAGCCGCATTTATCTCATACGGCGCAGAAAAGAACGGATTTCTTCAGATTGATGAAGTGCATCCGGAATATTTCCTTTCGCCGCATGATCCAAATCGGGGTAAAAAATACCCTCCAATTCAGAAAGTTCTGAAAGCCGGACAAGAAATTCTGGTACAGGTTGTTAAAGAACCTACCGGAACCAAGGGTGCGTTTCTTACTTCGTACCTCTCCATTCCCGGCCGTTTTCTCGTTCTTACACCGGGTCGCGAACAAATTGGCGTTTCCCGTAAAGTGGACGACGAAAAAGAACGCGCACGCTTAAAAGCAATCTTTGATGAGCAGAAACCGGGTGATGATCTCGGCGTAATCGTTCGTACCGTCAGCATGGCTCAGCCTAAAACTTCCCTGCTGCGCGACTTACGATTCCTCAAAAGAATGTGGAAAGATGTACGCAAAAAAGCCACCACAGAAGAGTCTCCTTCCCTTCTTTATCGTGAACGCGATCTCGCTACCCGCGCAGTACGCGATTATCTCACAGACGAAGTAGGCGAAGTTTGGATTGATGACGAAGGCACCGCAGAGGCAGTGGAAGAGTTCGCAGGACTCGTATTCCCACGCCGCGGACTTCAGGTTCGAATCCACAACCAGCCGGAACTCTCCATGTGGGAACGCTTCAATCTGCAAAAGCAGCTTGAACAAATTTACTCCCGCGAAGTTGTATTGCCTTCCGGCGGACGTCTTGTTTTTGACCAGACAGAAGCACTCATGGCAATCGACATCAACTCCGGTAAAATTGCCGGTAAAACAAACTTCGAATCCATGGCGCTTAAAACCAACATGGAAGCAGCCGAAGACATCGCACAGCAGCTTAAACTGCGTGACATCGGTGGTCAGGTTGTTATCGACTTTATTGAAATGCGCGATCGCAACCACTGGCGCGAAGTAGAAAAAACTCTTCGTAATGCTATGAAATTCGACCGTGCTCGACACGATGTTGGCAAAATGAGCCGCTTCGGCCTGCTCCAGATCGTCCGTCAGCGCCTCGGTTCTTCTGCACTGTCCATCAGTACAGAAGTCTGTCCATGCTGTAACGGCTCCGGCTCACGTCGAAACATGGAATGGCAGGCATTACAGTCCCTCAAGGACTTACTGCGCCGCCTGCGTCACAATAAAGATGCTTTCGCTAAATTTGAAATTGAAGAAGAACGTGAACTTGCCATGTACCTGCTTAACCAAAAACGCGAACGTCTTCTCGAGCTGGAAACCACATACAAAGTTTCCATCGAGATTAAGATCGCTAAGGCATAACAATGGCTCGTGTACTTTTGCACATGTGCTGCGGCCCTTGCTCCATAACAACGATCAAGGAACTGCAAAGCGAAGGACTCGAAGTTACCGGATTCTTCTACAACCCCAACATTCACCCGACAAAAGAATATCTGCGTCGTCGTGAAGGGGCTCTCGAAGTAGCCAAGCGGTTCAACATCAAAGTCATTATGCGTGACCAAGATTATGATCCGCAAACATGGTTCCGTACCATGTGCTACCGAGAAGAAAACCGCTGCTTCCACTGCTACGCCATGCGCATGGAACGCGCGTTCTCAATAGGACGCAACGGCAACTTCGACTATGTGACCACAACCCTGCTCTATTCCAAAATGCAAAAGCATGAGGATATTAAAAAGCTCGGGGAAGATATGGCACAAGGTGGCAGCGCCAAGTTCCTCTATCGCGATTTCCGCACCGGCTGGAAGGAAGGTATTGAAACCTCCAAAGACTGGGGCGTATATCGCCAGCAGTACTGCGGCTGCCTCTACTCCGAAGGCGAACGATACGCCAAAGAGTTTAAAGACACCTGCGGACTGAAAAAGTAAATAATTAAAGAAGGCTGTTCTACAAATGTAGGACAGCCTTCTTTTGTTTTATTCAAGGAAGGCGTTTGAGATGTCTTCGACGAGCCTCCGGCAGCTGGGCTGAAACTGTTTCACTGTCTTAATCCGTAATCTCTCATTCTTCGAGCACGGCTAAAGCTTTGCAAAGTTTCCCCCAGACCCCCATCAAAACTTTTTAGTTGCGAGGTCTTTCTTTTCTTAAGTTCACCACGCGGCTTATGCTCCACTACCTTTCGTTGAACATGAAAGGGCTGTCCTACATAAGTAATCAGCCTTTTTTCTTTTTATTCGAAGAAAGTCTTTGGAATGTCTTCGACGAGCCTCCGGCGGCTGGGCTGAAAACTTTGGAAAGTTTTCCCCCAGACCCCCTTTCAAACTTTTTAGTTACGAGGTCTTTCTTTTCTTAAGGTTACCTCGCCGCTTATGCTCCATTACCTTCCGTTGAATAGAAAAGGGCTGTCCTGCATATGTAGGACAGCCCTTTTTTGGTTGTGGAAAGTTAGCGACCATCGCGACTGCCAACAAAATATGAGACTAGATGACCATCGCGTATAATCGGGGTCAAGGGGCGAGCCCCTTGCGGGAGGTGAAGGAGGGTGGAACCCTTCCTGCCCGTCGGAGACAAACTCCTACCCTATTCAATATAGCCAGGATCGTCTTCATCATTCATGCTTAGCGGCAGTGAACCTTTTTTAACCATAAACCAGACGAAACAACCAACACTGGCGGCGATACCGAACCAGCAGGAAACGTCGTACGGCAAATTGAAACCGATTTTTGCGTTTGCGAGATATGTGCTGACTACGCCTGTCATGAACACGGCAGGAATAACGGCGATCCAGTAGTTTTTGACATGCCTGACGAGATAAACTGCTGCTGTCCAGAGAACGACGGTTGCGAGTGTTGAGTTTGCAAAACCGAAGTAGCGCCAGATAACGGAGAATTCAGTTCTTGTGATGAGGAAACCTATGGCAAACAAAGGCACAGCAATAATGAGACGTTTGATGCTTTGTTTTTGAGGCATCTTAAAGAAATCTGCGATGATAAGCCGTGCAGAACGGAAGGCGGTATCACCGGAAGTAATCGGCAATACGATTACGCCAATAATGGCAAGGAACCCACCGATTGGCCCCATGAGAGTCATGGATATTTGATCAACAACGGCTGCTGGACCACCATTTGAAATAACGGCTTGGAGTGCTTCCGGAGTTTTGTAGAATGTCATACCCAAGGTTGCCCATACGAGTGCGATAAGTCCTTCACCGATCATTGCGCCGTAGAATACAGGACGTCCGCATTTTTCGTCTGGAATACAACGTGACATAAGCGGCGACTGTGTGGCGTGGAAGCCGGAGATAGCACCACAGGCAATGGTAATGAAAATAAGCGGCCAAAGCGGTAATCCTTGCGGGTTAGTGTTGGCAAGGGAAAGACCGTTTGGATAGAAATCGTAACCATCCCAGATGAGCATGAAGGTTAAACCAACTGCCATGATGATGAGAGTTACGGCAAAAAGTGGATAGAGGCGGCCAATAATTTTATCCACAGGAAGAATTGTTGCGATGAAGTAGTAAACAAAAATGAGTGCTGTCCAAGTGTATTTTGCATATGTCAGATCTTCAAAACCAAAGCCTACTTTTTTGGCTAAGAGCTCTGCAGGTCCGAGAACGAAAACAACACCGACGAGAAGCAGAAGAATGATGGAAAAAACATTCATGAACTGCTTGGCGAATGCACCAAGGTTATAGCCTACGGCATCCGGAATTGATTTACCGTCATATCGAACGGACATCATACCGGAAAAATAGTCGTGTACCCCGCCAGCAAAAATACTGCCTATGACAATCCATACAAGAGCTGTCGGGCCGTAGAGTGCGCCAAGGATAGGACCAAAAATGGGTCCAAGACCTGCGATGTTCAAAAGCTGGATAAGATATGCCTGCTTCTTGTTCATCTTAACAAAGTCTACACCGTCTTCCAGTCTACATGCTGGAGTGGCCTTACATGTATCGATACCAAAGTTGGCTTCAACCACCTTACTGTAAAAAAGATAACCCGCAATGAGCGCAGCTACTGCCAAAAAGAAATATACCATACCCTTCTCCTTAATTTGCTTTTTCTCATTAACGTATAGGAATGGGTGTACGGTGAATAAGATCGGGCATTATAGATAGTATATTATCTCTATCTATGTGTAATTGAGGATGTTTTTTCACAATCAAACTGTGGATTTTGGATACAAAAATGGGGAAAACTTGAATCTTCAAGTCTTCCCCACCTATGGAAAAATGTTCGTTCTTAAACACAAGGCAGCAATACCGCCACCTGCTGCGTTACTATTCTTCTGTTACAATCTGCGGAAGCATTTGCATAAGGTGATCCCTTACATCAAATACAAACTGGTTCAGAAGATTGGAACGATATTTCTGCCGGTTCATAACGGCATAAAGGCTGCGTTTAAGGCGTATCCCTTCGAGCTGCACAGGAAATAATTCCCCTTTTGCTAACTCGCGCTGGAAGCAGAACGGAGACATACAACTAAGCGTTCCCGGGTTTTTCAACACGGACTTAATTGCTTCCATATGTTCAAGTTCCATAAATATGTTCAAATCTTTTTTGGACTGCCCCAAGTGGTTCCACATTGTCTGGCGAGTACCGGAGCCCTGCTCACGCAGAATCCAGTCTAGATCTAACAGCTCAGACAATCTGTACTCTTGTAAGCCAGCCATATATTTGTCAGCTGTTACAACAACGAGCTCTTCTTTAAAAATTTCCTCAAACTCTGCGGAATGTGATTCATAATCACCTTCGATAAAGCCTAAGTTAATTTCACCACTCTCAACGTGCTCAACAACCTGCTCTGAGTTGTAGTTAATAACTTCAATCTGGCTCTGAGGATATTTGGTTTTGAACGTATAGAGAACTTGCGGCAGGATGTAATCCGCAAAGGTAGAGCTCGCGCCAACGCGAAGTACGCCGGCCATTCGGTCACGTTTGAACAACGTTTCTACATCACGTATCTGCTCAAACGCAGGCTCGAGACACTCCATAAGAATTTTACCATTCTCGTTGGGTACGAGTCTATTGCTGATTCGGTCGAACAATCGTTCACCCACAGTCTGCTCTAGTGCTTTAATCGCCATTGAGACAGCAGAATGAGTCAAAAAATGCTCCTGCGCTACTGCCCCGATATGTGGATTACGCATAAGCGAAAGGAATAATTCGATTTGCCTGATGGTAATATTCATAGGATCCTCTTTCAAAAAAAATGAATGAATCTTTCAATATTATAAACTTGAAATTTAATCTACTACGGTTATTGTCTCCTCACAGACGAATTCTACTATCATACTAGTACTGCCATATTTTGTACGATAGACGAATATATATGACCTACTTCCTCCTTTTTGTGAAAAATCTCCTGTACCACGAACGGGAGATTTTTTGTTTTTGCAGGCGTATCTCTAACTACAGAACTGTTTGGAATTACTAGCATATTTCAAAAGTTCATATGTCAGAGGTATTCAAAGGAGTGCGCTTTTCTGGTGCACACACTAGAAAAGCGTTGCTCCTTGGGTTTTCGTTCTTCTGGCTGAGACAAGCTAGTGCAGTGCCCGGTCACATAACTCTTATACAGAATACGTACTGTATTCTTTGTAACAAGTTATTTACGAACCGAAGCAGGTTGCACGCGTAATCAGCCGGTTACACTATGAGCTGCCCCTCATAGTGTTTGTTGGAATTTCCCGGGTCTTTTGAGTTTGACTAAACAACTTCTTTTTACCCTATGCGCACCAGCTTTTGAGTCTGGAGACAATGCACCCATGCGTGCCCGGACTTACAAGCAAGAAGATGTTTATGTACTCATACTAAGTATACCATACATCGCACATTGATAACTATAGGCTTGATAACGCCTGCACAGGAACTGTTGTTCCACGCAGTTGGCCATTGTTATCTCTGAGTAAGGTTTGCTTTTGCACTTCAAAAGACCCGGGAATCCGATAGACCTATAATGCCGTCCGGCATTATCCTCATCCGAAGCTTTCCCATTTGCACGGTCAGGACAAATACGTACCTGCACCCGTAACCGCGTCACTTTCTATACATTGCGTGCCACATCATACTTTGATATAGCCGCCCTGTTTCCTTGCCCAATCTACTCTTACAAAATACAATACGCTTATTTTACGAGACTTTTTTTCATTTCATCTGTGCGCTCAACCATGCACTTTTTGTTTGTCCATATAATATACCAATATAATTAGTATACTGTGTGGATTTGTTTGTTTTTTTTGCCTATTATCTCGCAACTAATAATTTATTTATGGAACTTGTATGGAGGATGAATAATGAACTCTAGCACCATTACTCTGCACGCCCCCGCAAAAAGCAAGACACAGGGACGTTTGGATTTTTTCCAAATGATTTCCGGCGTCCTGCTTATCCTTTTTTTATGGGCACACATGCTTCTTGTTTCCAGCGTGATCATCAGCCCTAGCCTCATGAACGCTATCGCGTGGTTCTTTGAAGCTACGTACATGGCACAAGTTGGCGGTCCGTTGATCGGTATCCTTATTTTTGCGCATTTTCTGCTTGCTGCACGCAAAATGCCTTGGAAAGTTTCAGAGTCAGACGCATTCATCAAACACAGTATAATGATGAAGCACCGTGACACTTGGATGTGGCTTGCTCAGGTTGCCACCGCTCTTATCATCCTCATTATGGCCAGCATCCACATGTGGGTTGTGCTTACAGACTTGCCAATTACTGCCGTTAAAAGTGCGGCGCGCATTCAGCACGGTGGCTGGCTGCTATTCTATCTAATCCTTCTTCCAATTGCAGAAACCCACGTAGGCATCGGTTTTTACCGCATCGGCGTAAAATACGGGGTCATCACTAAGGAAAATCGCGCTTGGTATAAAAGGAAAGAATACGCGCTCATGGGCGGCTTCATCTTTATCGGTCTGATCACGCTTGTGCGCTTTATGTATCTGCCTCTACACAGTGGCATGTAAGCTAGAAGGAACATACGTATGCAAATTTTCTACACTGACTTATTATGCATTGGCGCAGGACTTGCCGGAGAGCGCGTAGCCGTTGAAGCTGCCAAAGCCGGATTTAACGCAACATGCCTTTCCATTGTTCCTCCACGCCGTTCTCATTCATCCGCGGCTCAGGGCGGAATGCAGGCTGCACTCGGTAACTGCGTTATGGGTGAAGGTGACTCACCGGACATTCATTTTGCAGATACCGTAAAAGGCTCAGACTGGGGCTGCGATCAGGAAGTTGCCCGAATTTTTGCGGACACAGCTCCCATTGTAATGCGTGAAGTAGCGCATTGGGGCGTGCCGTGGAACCGCGTTGAACAAGGTCCAGCCACCTACTACAAAGGCGGCAAACCCTTTGACGCCGTGGAAAGCAAAGAAAAGCACGGTCTCATTCACGCCCGTGCTTTTGGTGGCACCGCTAAATGGCGTACATGCTACACAGCAGACGGCACAGGCCGCTCTGTTCTTAATACTCTGGACTCCATGTGCCTACGCTACGATGTAAATATTCATGACCGCACTCAGGCAGAAGCCCTTATTCATGACGGTGAAAATTGTATCGGTGCTATTGTCCGCTGTCTGCGTACAGGCGAGCTTATGGCGTACTATGCAACAGCAACCCTCATTGCGACTGGCGGCTATGGACGAATCTACAAAGCCACAACCAACGCGGTTATCTGCGACGGTGGCGGTCAGATTGCAGCACTCGATACAGGACTCGTTCCTTTGGGCAACATGGAGGCAATCCAGTTCCACCCGACAGGAACCGTGCCTACAGATATTCTGGTAACAGAAGGCTGTCGTGGTGATGGCGGTACACTCCTAGATGTTAACGAATACCGCTTTATGCCGGATTACGAACCGGAAAAAGCTGAACTTGCTTCCCGAGACGTTGTTTCCCGCCGGATGCAGGAGCACATGGCAAAAGGGTTTGGAGTAAAATCTCCATACGGCGACCATTTATGGCTCGACATCCGTCACCTTGGCGAAAAGCACATCACTACTAAACTTCGTGAAGTATATGACATCTGCACCAGTTTCCTTGGTGTGAATCCGATTACCGGACTCATTCCGGTTCGCCCTACTCAGCATTACTCAATGGGCGGTTTGCGCACGAACAAAGACGGCGCAGCATACGGCCTTAAAGGTCTGTTCTCCGCTGGTGAAGCAGCTTGTTGGGACATGCATGGATTCAACCGCCTTGGTGGTAACTCCCTTGCTGAAACCGTTGTTGCGGGTCGCTATGTCGGGCAGAAGGTTGTGGAATTTCTGCAAGGCAATTCTGTCGATTTTAAACAAAGTGCACTGCGTGACGCCCACATGAAAATAGATGGGCGCATCAAGTTTCTTGCAGGCAACTCAGGAAAAGAAAGTGCCATTGTTCTGCGCGACGAAATGCAGGATATAATGATGGACTACGTAGGAATCTTCCGTAATGGTAAGGACCTGCAGACAGCAGTAGACAAATTGGAAGAACTGCACGCACGCTCCATGAGCATCGGTCTGCAAGGTAACGCCATCGGGTTTAATCCGGAAATTTCGTTAGCCTTACGCATCCCGGGAATGATCAAACTTGCACAGTGCACCGCATTCGGCGCGCTGAAACGCACAGAATCCCGCGGCGCACACACTCGCGAAGATCACCCTGAACGTAACGATAAAGAGTGGCTCAACCGCACGCTGGCGTACTGGAAAGAAGGCGATTCTTTGCCGACTCTCAAGTATGAAGATGCCTCACCTTACTTTGAAATTCCTCCGGGAGAACGCGGATACGGCGGCGGAAAAATCCTCTATGCGGATATTCCGGCTGACAAGCTGCGCGTTCCTGAGAAGAAATCATCCGAAACTGCCGCACCTGCGGAAGACAAAGAGTAAGGGAGTAAATTATGAGCCGTCGTCTCCATATCGAAGTATTCCGTTATAATCCACTTGATCCAAATTCCGAACCGCAGATGCAGTCATTCTATATTGATGAATATGACTCCATGACCTTATTTATCGCGCTGAACATTATCCGCGATCAGCACGACGCGACATTACAGTTTGATTTCTGCTGTCGCGCAGGTATCTGTGGTTCCTGCGGAATGGTCATCAACGGACGCCCCGGCCTTGCCTGTCATACACAGACAAAAGATCTGCCGACTCATATTGTTCTGCACCCGTTGCCGGTATTCAAACTTATCGGCGACCTTTCTGTTGATACGGGAGTGTGGTTCCGTGATGCAGGAACACGCATTGAAGCGTGGGTACACAACGATCATGAAGCACTTGACCCTACGCAGGAAGAAGCTCGCATGGAAAATTCCCTTGCAAATGAAATCTTCGAGCTTGATCGATGCGTGGAATGCGGTTGTTGCATAGCAGCCTGCGGTACAGCCCGTATGCGTCCAGACTTCCTTGGTGCAGCCGCCATAGCCCGTGTTGCCCGCTTCTACCTTGACCCTCGTGACGAAAGAAACGTGGAAAACTACTACGAAGTAATCGGCAACGATCAAGGCGTATTCGGCTGCATGGGACTACTCGCCTGCGAAGATGTCTGTCCTAAACATATTCCTTTGCAGGATCAGCTCGGCATTATGCGTCGTATGCTGGCTCTGCATTCCGTAAAAGGAATTGTGCCTAAATCGCTGATTAACAAACTCTCGCATAAGGGATGTTGCCATGAGAACCATCAAAGCTGAAACAATTCATAATGCAGTGGTAGACCTTGTTCTTACCGCTGCACGTTACCTGCCTGAAGACGTAAAACAGGCAATTGCAGACGCGAGAGAAAATGAAGACTCCGCATCTGCGCGGGAAATACTCGGTCAGTTGCTTGAAAACGCAGAACTCGCTGCAAGCTCCGGACTTCCGTTGTGTCAGGATACAGGCGTAGGCATTTTCTTTGTTGAACTTGGTGACCAAGTACATGTTGAAGGCAACCTTATTGAAGTCATCAACAAAGCAATGATCGAAGGGTACGAAAAAGGATTGCTCCGCAAATCCTTGTGCCATCCGCTTACACGCGCCAACACCGGTGATAACTCTCCGGCAGTTGTACATGTGGACATTGTTCCCGGCGATAAAATCAACATTAAGCATATGGCAAAAGGCGGCGGTTCAGAAAATATGTCCCGCTGCACCATGCTTACTCCGGCTCAGGGCTGGGAAGGCATTAAAGAATTTGTCGTACGCCGTATGGCAGAAGCAGGCCCGAACCCGTGCCCGCCTACCATTGTAGGTATCGGTATCGGCGGAACCTTCGATCTGGCTCCGGCATTAGCGAAGAAAGCACTATTCCGTCCGCTCAGCGAACCGAACCCCGATCCGGAACTGGCGAAAATGGAAGAAGAGCTGCTTGCAGAAATCAACAAGCTCGGCATCGGTCCTATGGGGCTTGGCGGTAAAACCACAAGTCTCGGTGTAAAAATAGAAATGCGTCCGTGTCACATCGCAAGCTTACCGCTTGCTGTGAATGTGCAGTGTCACTCTTCACGCATCAAGGAGGTCGAAATCTAATGGCTACGTATGAACTGACCGCCCCGTTGTGTGATGAAGATGTGAAAAAACTCAAAGCCGGTGATGTGGTAAAGCTTACGGGCATTATCTACACAGCCCGCGATGCAGCACATAAACGGTTATGCGACATGCTCGATAAAGGTGAAGAACTGCCATTCGATCTGAAAGGCGCTGTCATCTATTATGTCGGCCCGAGCCCAGCACCGGAAGGCCGCCCTATCGGCTCCGCAGGCCCTACCACCAGTTACCGTATGGACTCCTATGCCCCGCGTCTGCATAGCCTTGGCGTAAAAGCCACCATAGGCAAAGGCAAACGCAGTGCAGAAGTACGCAAAGCGCTTGAAGACCATACAGGCGTATACTTTGGAGCAACAGGCGGCGCAGGTGCGCTACTGTCGCAGTGTATTGATAAAGCTGAAGTCATCGCTTTTGATGAATTAGGCCCTGAAGCAATCAGAAAACTCACTGTGACCAAATTCCCGCTGCTCGTGGTAAACGATTCATATGGCAACGAGCAATACGCCAAGCCGAATTATGATTTATAATTAAGATGGTTATTATATATTAAAGTGCAATTCAGCAAAAAAAAGACTGCTTTGTGCTGAAACGCGCACAAGATCCCTTCAATTGTGAACTTCCCAGATATGTGTTGTGCCTTAGAGCATACATAACGCTGAATGGGAAAAGCATTCTTATGATGTTTATGTAAACCACAACAGTGCTGCTCTGGAGAAATCTGGGGCAGCACATTTCAAACCATAACTGGGAATAATGTGCGGTTCGTTGCAAAGCGAAACAGCCATACAGTACAATTTGTGCGGGCGAAACTGCATTCCCACATACACGACACTCCCTTCCAAATGGAGCAAAGTAACGCTGTTCAACTTTCTTGGCTGCATGTTAGTGCTTCACTAGTTACGGAGTGACGTGTTAGGAGAATAATTATCTTGCTGCACGTCGTCTCGTTAGTCCGGTGCGCTCGAGGGACTCCCTCGCTTTTCAGGCCGCACCTTGCCGCGACATCAGGAGACGTTAAAACTTGTCAGGGGTTTTACCGTGTCCTTGCTCACAGCCATCTTCACAGATGACATCTAACGAACGACTATTGTTCTAGGCCCCGATACGTACTGTACTCGGCTACAATCTGCTCGGCCTTTTTTTAAGGCTGACATGCGCTTCCAACGCACAAACATTTCCGCTGTCGCTGTATTTTCTCACACGGCGGAACAGGTATGATTATGGCTAATAAAATTCTTAAAAAAGAACAGTTAATCCCAGGACAAACCAGCAAGCTGGTTATTGATGCGCCGCATATTGCGGCAAAAGCCAAGCCCGGCAACTTTGTTATCCTACGTGTAACGGAGCGAGGCGAGCGTATTCCGCTTACTATCGCTGACACTGATCCTGAAAGCGGTACCATCACTATCGTGTATCTGGTACTCGGCAAGTCAACAGCGTTACTTGAACAGCTTAACGAAGGCGACGACATTCTTGACCTTTGTGGCCCGCTCGGAAAAGCAACCGAACTACACTCCGGCGGCACAGTTATCT
Source organism: Halodesulfovibrio sp. MK-HDV (assembly GCF_009914765.1). Classification (NCBI taxonomy): domain Bacteria; kingdom Pseudomonadati; phylum Thermodesulfobacteriota; class Desulfovibrionia; order Desulfovibrionales; family Desulfovibrionaceae; genus Halodesulfovibrio; species Halodesulfovibrio sp. MK-HDV. The sequence continues at coordinate 56,145 of NZ_WYDS01000007.1, forward strand.
GTGTTGGCGGCGGTACCGGCATTGCTGCTATGCATCACATTGCTAAGGGTAATCACGAAGCTGGCAACCACGTTGTTGCTATCATCGGTGCCCGTAACAAAGACCTCCTGCTGTTTGAAAAAGAACTCAAAGAGTTCTGCCCGGAAGTTCTCATCTCTACAGATGACGGATCTTACGGTCACCATGGCCTTGTAACTGAACTGCTGAAAGATCGTCTTGAAAAAGATGACTCTGTTATTGAAGTAGTAGCTGTCGGCCCTGTGCCGATGATGGCTGCTGTTTCAAAAACCACCGAACCATTCGGTACTCCAACCACTGTAAGTCTTAACTCCATTATGGTTGATGGCGTTGGCATGTGCGGCGCTTGCCGTGTAACAGTTGGCGGAGAAACCAAATTTGCTTGTGTAGACGGTCCTGAATTTGACGGTCACAAAGTAGATTTTGGTGAATTACGACAGAGACTGGCTGCATTTTCCAGCCTTGAAAAAAAATCTTTCGACCATCACTGCAGGTGCAAGTGCAATGACAACAGCTAAAAAGACTAAAAAAACAGATTGCCCCTCGTGTTCCAATGCCTAACCAACCGGCTGAAGAACGCGCCCGCAATTTTAAAGAAGTGGCACTGGGTTACACCAAAGAAATGGCAATGCAGGAAGCTGCACGTTGTCTGAACTGTAAAAAGCCTAAATGTGTTCAGGGCTGTCCAGTACAGGTACCAATTGCAGATTTCATTGCTGAAGTAGCCAAAGGCAATATTGAAAAAGCCTACTCCGTAATCAAAAGCACCAACAGCCTCCCTGCTATTTGTGGACGTGTTTGTCCGCAGGAAATTCAGTGCGAAGGCGCATGTATTCTCAATGCGAAAGATCAGCCAATTGCTATCGGTCGTCTTGAACGCTACGTAGCAGACGAATACATGTATCTGGATGCGTGTGACCTCATCAGCGCTAAGCCTGAGTGTCCATTTATTGATGAAGAGAAAAAGGTTGCTTGTATCGGCTCCGGCCCATCCAGCCTTACCGTTGCAGGCTATCTTGCCAGCCGCGGTTGCAAAGTAACTATCTTTGAAGCACTGCACGAAGTAGGTGGCGTACTCGTTTACGGTATTCCTGAGTTCCGCCTGCCTAAAGAAGATGTTGTTGCTAAAGAAGTTGGTGCTCTTAAAGATCTTCAGGTTGATTTTGTAACCAACTACGTTGGCGGCAAAACATTCTCCATTGAAGACTTAAAAGAGCAGGGTTACAAAGCTGTATTCGTTGGTGTCGGCGCAGGCCTGCCACGCTTCTTGAATATTTCCGGCGAAAACCTTTGTGGTGTTTTCTCCGCAAACGAATATCTCACACGCGTCAACTTAGGACGTGCATACGACTTCCCTAACTACGACACTCCTATCATCAAAGGCCGCAAGGTTACTGTATATGGTGGTGGTAACGTAGCAATGGATGCTGCCCGTACTGCACAGCGCCTTGGTGCTGAAACTGTACACATTGTGTACAGACGTACAGCAGACGCTATGCCTGCTCGACTTGAAGAACTTGAACATGCTGTAGAAGAAGGCATTATCCTTGAAGTGCTTGCGAACCCTATTGAGTTCAAAAGCGACGGAAGTGGTAACCTTGCTTCTGTAACATTGCAGAAAATGAAGATGGGTGAACCGGATGATTCCGGTCGTTGCCGTCCTCTCCCTATCGAAGGCGAAACATACGAGCTGGAAACAGACCTCGCTGTTATCGCTGTAGGTACCCGTCCTAACCCGGTTCTGCTCGAAAACGAGCCTGATCTGAAGTTAAACAAATGGGGCTACATCGAAGCTGACGAAGAGACTAACGAAACCTCCATTCCTGATGTATATGCAGGTGGTGACATCGTTACCGGTGCAGCAACAGTTATTCTTGCAATGGGTGCAGGCCGTAAGGCAGCACAGGAAATTGCTCGTCGCTTCGGCATAGAAGACTAACTACTCGTCATTTTACGATAAATAGAAGGGCAGCCTCTCAGGCTGCCCTTTTTTATTATTAGACTATCAAATTAATAGTATCAAATTACCGATTTATCAGAATTTTCACTAAAAGAAACATAACTTTTTTCCGCATCCATCCGATACTAATAGAACGGGGACACAAAAATCATAGCTAGCATTTACTTATGATTTGCAACTTGCTGCCACACAATACCATCACGCGGGAGGGATGCGATGAAGTTCAACCTAAAAGCACAGTTACTAGTACCGACATTGTTGATCATCATTGTCGGAATGGGCACAGCTTCTTTTTTATCATTCAGAGAAGCAGAGTCCGTCTTGAAAAAAACAATGATCGACCAATCAGAACAGGTCGCTCAAGGTCTGCAAACTCAGATCTCAGCATGGGTAGAAGACATCCGGCAGGATTTGACTATTGCAGCGGGTAATGGCTCCATCAAGCGTGCCCTTCTTAGCGACGGGTTGAATCAGACAGCATACATTCGTGCCACCTCCTACCTTCAGAATATGGAAAAAGAGTATTCGTATTACGAAGGTGTGGGAATCATAAATAAAGAAGGCATCGCTTCAGCCTACTCGAACATTGATATGGTTGGTAAGCTAGATATCAGTAGCCGAAAATACTTCAAAGAAGTAATGCAGGGTGCACCTGCAATTTCTGATGCCATAATGAGTAAAGTTTCAGGGCAACCAGTTTTAGTCGTTGCTACTCCGATTATAGAGAGAGGCAGCACTGTCGGTGCTGTCATCGGGGTTGTCAAATTAAGCGTGTTCTCTGAAAAATATATTAAGCCCATCAAAATGGGTAAATCCGGCTATGCCTTCCTTTTAGCAAAATCCGGTTATCTTTGTGCGCATCCAGACGATTCTACAATTTTAAAAACAAAACTTACTGACTATGACTGGGGCAAAACGATAGCTTCCCAAGATTCCGGTACCATTACCTACGAATGGCGTGGTGTAGAGAAAGTCGTTACCTACCGCAAAGAACCGGTCACAGGTTGGTCTATTGGTATTGCCACCAGCGTTGACGACATTTTTTCATCAATCGCCTCAATCCGTAGCTCCAATCTTATTACAGCAACTATTGTTGTACTTCTCACCGGTATTGTAATCTTCCTGATTGTTCATAAAATTGTCGCAGCAATCACCAAAAGCGTTAACTTTGCAGAAAATGTTGCTCAGGGCGTTTTAGATAAAGAACTCGACATCGACCGCACAGACGAAATTGGAACTCTAGCAACTGCGCTTAAAGAAATGACTCTCAACCTGCGCAAAATGATCAAAACTGCCGAACAGAAAACTGAAGAAGCAGAACAGGAATCACAGCGCGCGCATGTTGCAATGCAGGAAGCTGACGAAGCTCGAAGCGAAGCTGAAAAAGCAAAACGCCAAGGCATGCTTCAGGCTGCTGCACAGCTGGAAACGATTGTTGAACATATTACAACAACCGCAACCGAGCTTGCTGCGCAGATTGATGAATCCAGTCGCGGTGCAGAGCTTCAGCTCGAACGCACCGGCGAAACAGCAACAGCCATTGAAGAAATGAATGCTACGGTGCTCGAAGTTGCCCGTAATGCAACATCCGCAGCGTCTCATGCTGAAGATACCAAGCAGAAAGCAGAAGAAGGACAGCATGTTGTTTCCTCCGTTGTTCAGTCCATCGATGAAGTAAGCGAACGTTCCACCAACCTGACAGAAAGCCTCGGTGCACTTGGAAGCCGTGCTGAAGACATTGGTAGTGTTATGACGGTTATTACTGACATCGCAGACCAGACAAACTTGCTGGCATTGAACGCCGCTATTGAAGCAGCACGCGCAGGTGAAGCAGGACGAGGATTCGCTGTTGTTGCGGATGAAGTTCGTAAACTTGCAGAAAAAACAATGCAGGCAACCCGCGAAGTTGATGAAGCTATTCAGGCTATTCAGGTAGCCTCAAAAGAAAATATTCAGGGAATGCAGGCAACATCCAACGTAGTTGTGCATTCAACAGGGCTTGCAAGCGAAGCTGGTGACTCTCTCAAATCCATTGTTGAAGTTGCCATTGCAAACGCCGATCAGGTTCGCTCTATTGCATCCGCGAGTGAACAACAGTCAGCGACTTCAGAACAAATTGGGCGAAGCTCAGAAGAGATCAACCGAATTGCAATGGATACAGCTTCAGGCATGCGTGAGTCCGCAGTAGCTGTAAACGAACTTGCTGAAATGACTCAGAAGCTTCAGCACCTTGTTATTGAGTTGAAGTCCTAAACAATTCAGAATCGGTTGATTAAAGAGAATTCAAACGCTCTCACAACCACCCAAAAAATAGAAAAAAGGCTGCTCCGTTTTCACGGGGTAGCCTTTCTTTGTATTCGTATTTCTCCACATTTGAACGATTACATATCGTTCAAAATTATCCGATGTTAGCCGGTCGGTTACCTAAAAGCTGTAAGTCTACCTTATAGCTCGTTAGTAGGTTAAAATGAGACCTCAACGTCACCACGGATCATCTAAAGATACTATCCGCTCTCGCTATCAGTTAGCCATCTGACTATCTATGCTTTGACTCTATTCATCGTCGTCATTGTGTTTTGCTTTATGTGCTCGGGCAAGGGTTATTCCGGCAACAAAGCCAGGAACCATGCCTAGAGCAATAGCGCGCGGAAGGTTTGGCAAAAAACCAACAAGGTACCCAAGGACACCGACCGACGCCCCGATCAAAATTCCGCGAACAACAAAGTTAGGTGCTTCTTTAGACATGTTTACTCCTTACATTAGCGCCGCATGGTACGGTGTGCCATGTGTGAGTGTCAATTGACATTCTTCGTAGCGCATTACGGCTTTTCAGGCGTATGATCGCTCCGTTTCACGGCTTCCGCCATAGTGATTTTCTGCATGGTATCAAGGGAGCACCGTTGCAGGGCAATATGTTTAATTTGCCACGGTCCTTTTACTATTTCGCCATCTGCCGCTTTAGCAATAGCTTTCAGCATTCCGCCAAAAATAAACAGATGCATTGGGATTAACGAATACCAATACGCCATGCCCCACAGACCCTTAGGATGAAAATAAGCGATCATTCGTAATTCAGTAACATGCTCTGTTCCAGTGGTTACTGGCAATAACGTAAATTCTAGCAAGGCTTCACCGGGTAATTTCATTTCTGCCAGTAATAAAAGCCTTCGATTTTTTTGAATATCTAACACACGCCAAAAATCCAGCGCATCGCCGATAAACAACTCTTCAGGGTCGCGCCGTCCACGCCGTAAGCCCGGCCCACCAACCATCTTGTCGATAAATCCGCGAATGCGCCACAGGTAGTCATCTTTATACCACCCGTTCGTGCCGCCAATGCGCTTAACTACGCCCCACACGTTCTCCATTGTGTCCCGTATATGCACGGCATTTGCAGAATACAACGTCGTGCCGCCTGCATAGGTGCTGTCTCCGCAGGTTACCCATTCTGGAATTTCCGGCTCACCTGCGTCTGTCCAGCTTGTATCCACAGTATGTTGCCGCACCCTCGCCAACGCCCGTGTTACAGACTCTTTTACGGTAATTAGCTCTTGCGGAATTATCTCACGAATGGAGTTTTCTGCACACACCACATTGTTTCGCAGTCCTTCAACCAATGGACGTGCAAGGCTTGTTGGCACAGGCGTAACAAGATTAATCCACAATGAGCTCAAACGTGGAGTAAGAACAGGCACAGGGAAGATAAGCCGCTTCCGCAGCCCTGCCTCTTTTCGATAAATTTCAAACAACTCGCGATACGTAACAATATCCGGCCCGCCAATGTCGTATGTTTTACCCGCAGTTTCCGGAGCATCCAACACACCTGTCAGATACGTAAGCACGTTAGACACGGCAATTGGCTGGCACTTACTGTTTACCCAGCGCGGCGTAACCATCACCGGCAAGCGATCCACCAGATATCGAAGCAATTCAAACGAAGCACTGCCTGCACCGATTATCTGCGCAGCACGCAGCACCGTAACTGGCACTTCTGATAACGACAAGATTTGTGCGACCTCAGCTCGGGATACAAGGTGCTTACTGAGCTTTGGATCATCGGGTACTACGCCTGAAAGATATATAATCCGGTTCACTTTGTTGATACGGCACGCCTGAACCATATTGTACGCAGCCTTACGGTCCGCATCACGGAAATCTTTTTGGGATGGATTCATGGAATGAATAAGGTAATAGGCAATCCCGCAGCCACGCGCAGCATCCATGGTGCCCTTTCCTGAAACCATGTCCCCTTCAACGACTTCAAGATTTTCATCTGAAGCCCAAGGTCTGCTATCCAGCTTACGTTTGGAACGCACAAGCACACGAACCTTCTTCCCTTGCGCCAATAACAAAGGAACAAGCCTTCCGCCTATGTAGCCTGTGGCTCCGGTAACTAGAATGGGTTTATCATGCATATATTTCTCCGGTACAGTATGCCTAAATTTTCTTAAAACAAAACATATCGCACTTTGCCTTCTCCCGCGTCTATTTTTTCACCTATCCCCATATTGCAGAACTTCCCAAGCGTGGTATTCTGAACCATTCCCTAATCCTGTCATATCGAAACGATTGTTCGTGGAGGACGTATGGTACCGCCGACCAAACCCAAAGACTCTTCAACCACACACGAAACTTCAAACGCGTCATCACAAAATGATGAAGAACTCTGGATTCTGCCGGAAGAAGCGCGTGCAACACTCTCCGAAGTGTTTAAACAGCTCCAAAAAACCGTTGAGCTGCACATCGTAACGGACAATGACCCGCAGAACATGTTCAACGGTGTTACTCTGCAATTTGCGTATGACATGTCTAGACTCTCCGAACATATCACTCTTGTGAAGCACACTCTCGGTGACAAATTTTCAAAAAAGCACGAAGTGGAGTTCTCCCCATCTCTACTGTTCAATCCTGATGAATACGACATCCGCTTCACTGGCGCTCCATTAGGAGAAGAAGGAAAAGCCTTTGTGGAAACCGTCCTCCACGTTTCTTTCGGCGCAAGCTCACTCTCTGAAACATCAAAAGCTATTCTTGCAGAGCTTATAGAACCACGCCATGTCCGAATATTTTCCTCCCCCGGATGTCCATATTGTCCGGGACAGTTCATGAACGCAGTTAAAAGTGCTATTGAAAGACCAAAACTGATTCGCGCTGACTGCGTTGATTCTGACGAATTTCCCGAACTGTCAAAACAGTTCAGAGTCGGCTCAGTACCGCACACAGCGTTCAGTGAAACATATCACCGCATCGGACTGCTGCCGGAAGAACGCTTTTGTCTTGAATTACTCATGCTGCGCGATGCAGAAGCCGTACTTCGGGAACAGATGCAGGAAGCGGAACCTGAGGAAGAAGGAAAAATATACGATTTGCTCATTCTCGGTGCCGGTCCAGCCGGACTTACCGCAGCAATTTATGCAAAACGCTCCGGTCTCGATTCCATAGTGCTCGATAATTCAGTCATTGGCGGGCAGGTGATTGCAACGCCTACTGTTGAAAACTACCCGGGGTTCCAAAGTGTAGGCGGCACAGCACTTGTGGAGATACTCACCGCGCACACTCGAGAATATTCAAATATCCGCGAGAACCAGCTTATAGATGATGTCACAATAGGAGATGTTATCGAGGTGCATACCGCAGGGCGCACGTATGCCTCAAAAGCACTCATTTTTGCCACTGGTACAGAATGGCGGTCACTTGATGTGGAAGGCGAAAAGAAATATTTCGGCACTGGGGTTACCCATTGTGCTTCCTGCGATGGCTATATGTTCCGCGGTAAGCATGTCCTCATGGTCGGCGGCGGCAACAGCGCCCTCACAGACGCACTACATCTTAAAAATTTAGGCATCGACGTCACTGTTGTTCACCGGCGTGAGACCCTACGCGCGGAAAAAGCATTGCAGGACGCACTTAAACGCGAAGAAATTCCTGTCATCTACAATACCGTCATTGAAAAGATATATGGCAATGACACAGAGGTTGAAGGGGTAACTTTCAAGAATATTAAATCTGGAGAAATTTCAGAACATCACTGCAACGGCGTATTCATTGCCATTGGCATGAACCCAAATTCTGCACTTGCAGAAAAGATTGGTGCACAGTTGAATCCGGACAAAACGATTCATGTGGATACTTCCATGCGTACCAACCTCCCCCGAATTTATGCTGCAGGTGACGTTAACGGCGGTGTCCGGCAAATTGTTACCGCTGTAAGTGACGGGGCAGTTGCTGCCATGTCTGCCTTTGAAGATTTGCAGCACCCATACTGGGCTTCTGAAAAAAATAAACAGTAACAAGATATCTTGAAATTTTATAAAAAGAGCAGCATCTAAATGCTAAATGACGCTAGAGTCCTAACATAGCCTCAAATGATTCTATGGGCGCAAGCCGAGTCGGAATAATCGCGGTATTCATAGGTACAAAAAATATAAGGTCGATACATCCAACGATGTATCGACCTTACTTCTTTTTTTAATCAACCGAGCTAAATTATCTATGAGTTCTATTGTTCGCGGGCAAACTCCACCAAATGTTGAACAGATTTGAGCTGGTCAGCATTCGGGCTCCTAAAACTGCCGCCAACGCCAACAACCTGACTCGTCTGCAATAGGTGTTTAGGGATAAGCTCAATTTGTTGAATCGGGTTAGATTGAGGTGGCGCAACAGCTTCCTCATTCTCATCCGTAGGCTTAGGAACAGGATTTTTGTAATACAAATACATCCTCTGTTCTGCCAATTCTTCAGCAGAGCTTGGAATTGCGCTCAAATTTCCCCCTTTGAGCTGCAAAAAAGCACCATAATGAGAAACATTGCGCATTACGCCCGTAATCTTTTTTCCATTAGGTTGAGACAGCGTAAGCACGACAGGCAAATTGATCGGATACCGTGTGCTTATGCGCTGCGTATCACACGACATAACGCGCACAAGTTTATTGCTGTCCTGCACAATTTCATAAGTAAAAGTTGTGTTTCCACGTTCATTCCACAAAACCAAGGCTTCATCTTCGCTCAAGGCTCGCGCACCGGTCATACCGCACTGATCACAAACTACGTAATAGTAGATGGCGTCAAAATAGAGAAGCGTCCTGCTCCCATTGCAGTTTGGACAAATTTTAGGAATCAGCATCCTCAGTCCCCCCAACACGATTTACGTACTTAACTTAGTGATAGTGCTATTATTATACAATGTACGATATCTAATGTCTAAAAGAAGTTACACCTTCTCATAGGTTTTTTCTTGTAACTCTACTCTTTACTCTATGTAGAGCAAACGCTACCACAAATGCATCCCCGACACCAAGTAAGCAGATAACGAGTAAAAAATGATTTCACCAGACCAATACCCCGCATTCTCTAAAAACCTTCTATCGTGGTTTTCCAGCAACAAGCGTGCCCTGCCATGGCGCGAGGATTATGCACCATACCGCGTATGGGTGTCCGAAATCATGTTGCAGCAAACTCAAATGGAACGCGGTGTTGCCTATTTCCATCGCTGGATGCAGGCATTACCCGACGTCACAGCTGTTGCAGAAGCACATGAAGATACTCTGCTAAAATTATGGGAAGGTCTGGGCTATTATTCCCGAGTTCGCAATCTGCATAAAGCTGCAAAAATTATTGCGGCAGAACATGACGGTGTTTTTCCAGAAGCTCATGCGGACATCCGCGCTCTCCCCGGTATTGGAGATTACACAGCCGGTGCCATTGCTTCCATTGCATTTAATCAGGATGTTATCTGCGTTGATGCAAATGTTGAGCGGGTTTTCTCTCGAATTTTTGATATTGATACGCCCGTTAAACAAAAACACAACATGGCGTTCATTCGCGAAACTGTCGCAGCCATGCTCCCTTCCGGCCATGCACGAGAATTTAATCAGGCCATTATGGAATTGGGTGCATTAGTTTGCAGCAAAAAGCCCCACTGCCACCGCTGTCCGCTTCAAACGTACTGTGAAGCTTACCACCTTGGGATTCCGCAAGAACGCCCTGTTCCGACAGCAAAAAAGGGCATTCAACACATTGATGTTGCGACTGGCTTTTTGATGCATAAAGGAAAAATTTATATCCAGAAACGTCCGAATTTCGGCGTATGGGCTGGTTTCTGGGAACTCCCCGGTGGCTCCGTTGAAGAAGGTGAAGCACCGGAAGAAGCAGTTGTTCGTGAATTCATGGAAGAAACAGAATTCCCTGTAAAAATTGAAGATAAAATTATTGTAGTAAAACATGGCTACACAACCTACCGTGTGACCATGCACTGCTACTTTCTTACCTTTACGGGGGAGCATACTCCAGAGCCTGTGCTCCATGCCGCCACAGCATACCAATGGGTAAACATGGACGAGCTGGACACTGTCACCCTACCGGCAGGACACCGTAAACTTCTTGATCATCTGCAGAACGACATGCGTTTAAAACCACTTTTAGAAAACAGCTAGTTCACTAGCGTAAGACCTTCGGAACCGCGAATTTACTTGCTTCACAAAGGGGTTCGTGGTAGCCGCAAAAGTTATGCCTACTATCGATATAGCAACAAGTGTGACAAAGATCGCCATTGCGTTTATTCCCATTCTTCTTGGCATGGTATGCCACGAAGTTGCGCATGGCTGGGTAGCGTACAAACTTGGTGACCCTACTGCAAAAGCACAGGGCCGTCTTACGCTAAATCCTCTTCCGCATATTGACCCTATGGGTACAGCAATGTTTGTACTCACAGCGCTCACCGCCCCTTTTGTTATTGGCTGGGCGAAACCTGTGCCTGTAGATAGCCGCTGGTTCAAAAACCCAAGAAAGGGTATGATCCTTGTTTCAATAGCGGGACCTCTTACTAACTTTCTTCTTGCGGTTCTCTTTGGTGTCTTCCTTGTCATTGTGGCACAGAACCAACCAGTACCCGGCTCCATTTACGCATCTGTGTACGAATTCTTACGCAGTATGCTGAGCGCAGGCGTCATCATTAACCTAGCTCTCGGCTGGTTCAACCTGATGCCGTTCCCACCGCTGGATGGTAGTCATATAGTGGCAGGATTACTCCCGCCGCGTCTTGCATATAAATTTCAGGGAATTTCCCGTTATGGCTTTATTCTTATAGTTTTATTGTTGGCAACAGGCTTTCTGGGAAAAGTCATCGGCCCCCTCATCTTTGGGTCTGCTGACTTAATCATTCAAATGATTACCTTTTTTTAAGCCTGATATTATATCCGGAGGAATGAAATGACTCGTATACGTACCGTTTCCGGTATGCGTCCTACTGGCGCTCTACACCTTGGCCACTACTTTGGCGTTCTTAAGAACTGGGTTGAAATGCAGCATGAAATGGATTGCTACTTCTTCGTAGCAGACTGGCACGCGCTCACCAGTGATTTTGCAAACACAAGTGGCATAAAAACTCACGTTACGGAAATGGTTAAAGATTGGCTTGCCTCCGGTCTTGATCCTGAAAAATGTACAATCTTCCAGCAGTCCGCAGTGAAAGAACATGCAGAACTGCACCTGCTGCTGTCCATGATCACCCCACTTGGCTGGCTCGAACGTTGCCCTACATACAAAGAGCAGCGTGACCAGATCAGCAATAAGGACCTCGGCAACTACGGTTTCCTTGGCTACCCTGTGCTCATGGCTACTGATATTCTTATGTACCGCCCAACGTATGTACCTGTTGGTCAGGATCAGCTGCCGCATATCGAAATGACACGCGAAATCGCACGTCGTTTCAACCATATGTACGACTGTAACATCTTCCCTGAACCTGAAGGTAAGCTGACTCCTGAAGCAAAACTTCCGGGTCTTGATGGCCGTAAGATGTCAAAAAGCTACAACAACGGCATCTTCCTTCGCGAAGGTATGGACGACATCCAGCCTAAAGTTCGCGGTATGCTTACTGATAAAAACCGCGTGCGTCGTAAAGATCCAGGCGATCCTGATATCTGTAACCTCTTCCCGTACCATGTACTCATGACTTCTGAAGAGAAACAGGCTGAAGTCCGCAAGGGATGTACCACTGCTGCGATTGGCTGTACTGACTGTAAGAAAATTCTCCTTGAATCCATGGAAGAATTCCTTGCTCCTCTTCAGGAACGTCGCAGAGTTATTGATGCAAATCCAAAGCTCGTTCAGGAAGTACTGGCACACGGTAACGAACGCGCCACTAAAATGGCTCGCGAAACCATGGAAAAGGTTCGTAGCGCTATTAACTTTGATTTTTAGCATCTAAAACTTTTGATGACTTTATGCCTCCGGCGGGCGGGTTTTGCCTCTGCTTCTGGCAAGAAGGGCAAACTCAGCCTTCCAGAGGAATTTGATGTCGTCACGTACAGGACGAACACATATTCGTTCTATGACGACTTCGCATTGCGTAAATTACGACTAATTTGTGGGGTGTTAGAGCCTACACTAGTCGTTCAGTTTTTTAGCAACAATGTGCGGGTCTGTCACAATTCAAGGGAAGTTTTATGTTTGTAGATCCACATGATGCAGGTCCTGATGATGACTCCGCGGTGCAAGACACTTTAGAATATCTTGAATCCTTGCCGCAGTTGGCAGACAGCGACACCTTTTCTTTTGCATGTCATCCCAAAGTATCCTGCTTTAACGCCTGCTGTCGCGACTTAAGCATGCCCCTCTCCCCATACGACGTATTGCGCTTGCGTCAGGGACTTGGCTTGGACAGCACAACTTTTATTAAAGAATACGCAGTCATTGAGCAGTACCCTAACTCCGGTTTTCCCGTACTGTTTCTTAAAATGACTGATAATATCGAACAGGAATGCCCGTTTCTTTGCGAAAAAGGCTGTACTGTTTATGAAGATCGCTCCGCAGCATGCCGCGCTTATCCATTAGGCCGCGCAACACATCTTGATGAAAACGGCGAAATTGTAGAACAGTTCGTTGTTGTTCAGGAAGATCACTGTAAAGGCTTTGCCGAGTCCAAAGAATGGACAGCAAAGGAATGGCTCAAAGATCAGGGACTGGAAGAGTACAACTACTTTGCAGACCGCTACATGAGCATTATCTCCCGCTTTATCGACACAGATCTTGAACTGACGCAAAAACGTGTTCAGATGGCACTGCTCGCTTTCTACCAGCTTGATCACTTCAAAGGATTTATGGAAGACATGAATCTTATGGATAGAGTGAACGTGCCGGAAGGACGCCGCGAAAAAATTATGACTGACGAGAAGGAACGCCTTCTTTTTGCCATGGAATGGATGGAACTCATCCTTTTTGGCACCAGCACAACCCTTTCACACCCTGCGTAATAACGTACTGATATGAGCATGAACAACGGTATTCCAGCCCATCCGGCAATTTTCCGTGCAGACCAGTGGGACGACCTGCTTACCGCACTTGCAGACAAACGCGACAAGCGCATTGTTTTCACTAACGGCTGTTACGACATCCTGCACCCTGGACACGTGGATATCCTTGCCCGCTGCAAAGCAGAGGGTGATATTCTTGTGCTTGGATTAAACAGTGATGCTTCTGTACGCTCGTTAGGCAAGGGTGATGACAGACCAGTAAATACATTTGCAGTTCGTGCATATGTGCTGGCTCACCTTACAAGTGTGGATTATGTTGTAGAATTCGATGAACCTACACCATTTGAGCTTATCGACGCAGTACGTCCAAACGTGCTCATCAAGGGTGGAGACTGGGGGATTGATTCTATTGTAGGGAAAGATATTGTAGAAAACGATGGCGGCGAAGTGCTTAGCCTTCCGCTGTTGCAGGGCTTTTCTACCACTTCACTCATAGAAAAGATTCGATCAGATTGCTAAAGGCGCAAGTCCCTAGCTACTAAAAAATATAAGTCCGCCCTTGTCGTTCCTCAGACAGGGGCGGACTCCTTTTTGCGACATGCGTGTTCGGGCTAGAAACGCGGATTGTTGCGTAGCACGCCGCAAAAGAAAAGATCCCCTTAGCGCCAACAGAGGGGATCTTAGCCAAAAACTATCTTTCCGCACACCGCTTCCGGCACTGAAGCGGCTTACTCTGGACAGTCTGTCCTGCAAAAAAAAGCAGAACTCCTAAAAAACGTACATAGCATTAATCTGTTCACCAAAAACAGGTAGCAACCATGCAATAGTTCGCAAAGCGAACCTTGATGTTTAAGCATTCTATGCGGTGCGCCATATTCACGTCCGATACATGGGGGCATCAGGAACCGTGACCTAAAAAATTCTCTTTGCCTTGTCTGGAAGGCTGCAACTACTGCCCAAGAGCGGTTGCATCATAAGGAGCTCGAAGTATTTTTGGGTATGGCTAGCATTGGGAATGTCTTAAAAACAAGCAACGCAATTCATATAAGCGAAAGTATTGCCTGTGTCCTAAAAAAAGTTCTCCCGCACGTTTCGACACCAACTTATTGTCAAACACCATCTTTTCTGTAAAGCTTTCGTAATCCACTGCTTTTACAATTCAAACGTCGGAGAGCCTTATGTCATCATCAGAAATTCAAATCCCGCCGGAGATCCTTTCAGAGCTTCAAACCCTTGCTCATGAAAAAGACCCGAACACCAAAGCAACCACGCCAGAGGAGCTGCTGCACTTACTTCTGCCGCAAAATCCAAATGTACTTGTTGATACTCCTTCTGCTCTTTTGGCGATTAAGGAAGCTATTTCATATCTCGGAAAATAATTTTTTTTTATCGAGCCGCTTTTTTAATCAAAATGCTGGAGTGATAACCGGACACAGTTTCATAGAAAACTCCTACCCACATTTTGCCACTGACCCACGACACTTATTTCATAAGCCTCGAAGACTTTTTCATACCCAAAAAATACTGCGAACAAGTCATCTCCCTACACCTGCTACCTTTCGACTATTGATACTCCCGTTTGAACATCCCATGCTGGTTTCTCCGCACTCCATTACTTCGCTTTTCCCATCCTCTTGCCCAAAAATAAGGGCTACCCAACAATATTGCTGAACAGCCCTTTTTCGTTCACGAAAAGTAATGATACATAAGCCGCAACGATGCTCAAGCAACGTGCTGGCCTCGCTACTAATAATTTCGAGAGATTCCTCTGAACCCCCTGTAAATTTTAGCCAGTAACAAGTTTTCATACTCTACAGTCTGCGATAGCAGTGTGAAATACCACTGTAATCGCCATTGAAGAAACACAAAGTATTAACTCGCTAGCATTTAGGTCCTTCTTTACGCTTACACTTGCGGGTATGCATAAACGCTGCGACGATTACAAAAAAGATAATCGCCAAAATGACTGCCGAGGCTGTAATAGCATCAATTTCATATTTACCAATAACCATAATCATGCCCTCCGTAACGCTGTATTCGGTTCGCATGCGGGCAAATGGATTCTGTTTTTCCATTATATCCCGCTGTGCATCCGAAAGCGGTGAACTCAACGCCCAATGAAATCCTACCTGTTGTAATGCCTTTCCACTTCTGGTCACAACCTGTGTATACGGAACCTGCTGTGCGGAGATATTGCTATTTCTTCGCGAAGGCATACGCCTTGCCCTGTCCCGTTCCAATATCTCCGTCTGGCTCCCGCTGCGTAGCGCGGCCTGTAACCACGATTCTTTTAACGGTGCAGCTGCAACGCCAAAACCGGAATCATCACCATAGCCCAAAGCCTTCGGGTTAGCATGGCATGACTCGCATGGCCTTGCGTTCCGCGTTACCGTATGCGGTGCAAGCGGTGCCATAGTGAACGAGGCGGAGAGTAGATCATTCAATGGAACGTTTTGCGCCGCATATGCACCTGCTGAATCGTACACGGAAAGCACTGTTTCTTCTCTACTAGTATCCACACGATTGACGAGTAGGTCTTCGATAGTTTTGTGCAGAGCATTATAGATTGTTGAGGAATTCTTTTGAGCGGTATGAGCGGTGAAAATATGTCTTCGCAGGAGAATAGCATCATCCGGTGTAACGAGAGTTACGTCTTGCTGTACTAACGGGGTCAACGGACTTATGCGTCCTTCTCCATTTACACCAAGGATAGGACTACGCCATTGCAGTTGCTCTGTACGCTGCGCTGTATAGAAGGTATCCGGTGTGTTGAAGTCTACCAGTAAATGCGTGCCGTACTCTTGCGGTACCCATGCACTATGACAACTGTAGCATTCAAGGGATTCGAAATGTTTGGGGTGCTGTAGCTTTGCAGCCATTGCCCGCGCTGGATTCTTCCAAGCACGCCGTTGTGCAATTTTTTTAAGCACAGGTACCTCGTATGAAATGCCTGACGCAGAATGTACGACAACAGCCTGACCTCTCCGGACGACATTGCCGAAAGGATTCCCGCGAGCTGTCAGAAGATACCCATCCTCCGGAACATACACGGTGCCGACCTGTTGCTCGAACGGGAGAATCTCCGCAGTGCCACGTGGGTCACCTTGTGCTGGCGTTGACTCAAACTCATCCTGCCAGCCCAAAGGAAGCTCCCACGGGAAAAATTCTGTTGTGCCGTGGCAATCTGCGCATTCGACTTCAACATTTACCCGACCGGAAACAGCTATATTCCCTGTTCCATGCATTGCCCGCGTGGAATGGCAATCTTGACAAAGCAAGCCCCCCGTAGGGTTCCCGTACCGATTCATCCCGTTATGATGCACATCGTCGCGCATGGCGCGATACGTCTGTGCTCCTGCCACACGCAAAAGCCCAGCGTAGGAGGTTGCTATCTTTTTACCTTCTGAATGACACTGCGCACAGTTCTCAAAAGCAATACCACTTGTGGCTTTCCCGTTAACTACGATCTTACTTTTAGCTGTTCCCTGAAGGGAATGCGTCAGCAATTTATTATCTTTTCCGTATCGTAAATGGCAGACGGCACAGCCGGAATCTTTGCCACCGCTGTGTATGGTGCCAATATGACATGACGTACATTTTGAACGAACATATTTATATCCTGCAAGCTCTGGACGCGCTTCTATCTCACTCCATTTTTTTTCAGGAACAGCGACAACGCGTTCCGCAAAAATACCATCCTGCTTACGATTCAAACGAACCATGTATGCTTGATATTCCGGCGTCCCGACAGAAGGAAGAACACCGTCTAAATCTGTGATGGTTTTGATACCGACAGGCTGTTTCGGCTTGATACCCCATGCCTGCAAGGCAGCGGACATATGACCTGTTCCAGTAGCCATACCGGAACGCCGCAGGCTGTACACACGACCTGTATGGCATTGACCGCAGGTTTTATCGACAACCGACATGGCAGCCGGACTTGTGGTAAATTCAGTAAGCAGACTCTCTTTTGGTGCTCCATGATGCAGACGACGTTCCCATAGTGCAACAGGATCACCACCATGACAGACCACGCAGCCATTCGGATCACCCTGCGATGCGCCGAGCAAATAAATCTGCTTTGCCATGTCTGAATTATGCGAACGAATAGGCGCAATGTCGCTGTGACAGTGACCGGCAAGACATCCCGAACCTATTGCCGGATACCCTTCCGGAGACATGTCTGCCGGAACCGCACTCCAAACCGCTCCAGTCCATAGCAGAAGACTGCACCATGTAATAAAAAGTCTGCGTAACATACTTAACTCCTGTGCAATTCCATCTGGCACATGGGAATACACAACAGTACAACAAACACAAACCTCATGCGACAATTGTTTGGAATATATCACTAAGTTAACTATACATCTTATCCCTACTCCACCGCACCACACGGAATACAACGCACTGGGGCAACGTCTTAATACAACGCAGCATGATATTATCAAAGTTTAGCATCGTAACATGTCCATAGGTTTGCTACAGGTGGAGAGGTAACTCTAGTTGGATGCCCTCTTTCGCCATATTCTAAACAGGACAACGCCATGGAACCCATCACGCATCGCCACTCTACATTTGAAGACGCAGCAAACTGCGAGGTCTGCTCTGCACGCGCACGCCAACAACGCAACAGCTTGTTTCTTAATGCTGATGCAATCATGCTCTATGTCGCAATTGTGCTTTTTATATGTGAGTTGTTTTTCGAAAATCTCTTCCATGAACACAACTTGCAATCGTGGGAGTTTGCCTTTGTCCTCGTTGCGTACCTGCTTGCGGGCGGCACAGTCCTGACCAATGCGCTCAAAACGGTTCTGCGTGGTGACTTTTTTGATGAAAATGTCCTTATGGTCATTGCCACTGCGGGTGCTCTTGCTATCCATGCGTATTCTGAAGCCATCGGCATTATGATTTTCTTTAAGATAGGCGAATTGATGCAGTCGTTAGCGGTTGCCCGATCACGCCATTCAATAACAGCGCTGTTGGCATCAAAACCGGAAATGGCAAGGGTTCACACAAGCTCAGGAGTGGTTGAACGAGTACCGGAAGAGGTCGTAATTGGAGAAAAAGTAACAGTACGTCCCGGGGAAAAAATCCCTCTGGATGGTGTTGTGCTGGAAGGTAACTCACAAATAAACACAGCTGCGATCACTGGCGAATCTGTGCCGATTTCTGCGCATAAAGGTGATGAGGTGATGGCAGGGCAAATCTGCATAGACGGCGCAATTACACTTCGTGTTACCCGCCTGTTCAAAGAATCATCCATCGCCAAAATCATGGATCTGGTCGAAAACGCAACAGCGCGTAAGGCGAAAACAGAAAAGTTCATTACGACATTTGCTAAATACTATACCCCGTATGTGGTGCTGATCGCCTTGGCTGTAGCATTCATCCCGTCACTTGTTATGGGGGGAGATTTGACCAAGTGGGTCTACAGAGCCCTTGTCCTGCTGGTTATCTCTTGCCCGTGTGCGTTGGTAATCAGTATCCCGTTAGGCTATTTTGGAGGCATAGGACGCGCTTCAAGCTCAGGAATCCTAATTAAGGGATCTAACTTCATCGATGCTCTTGCAGACGTTACAGCCGTTGCATTCGACAAAACAGGGACACTCACCCACGGCATATTTGTTGTTAACCATATCGATCCGGTAAACGGATTTACAAAAGAACAACTTATTGAAAGCGCAGCGGCAGCTGAGTTCAACTCCACCCACCCCATAGCGCGCTCAATTCTCGAATACTACAAAGCGCACGATGGAAAACTGGATGAAACCGGACTGGAAGAAGCCAAAACTATTTCCGGCAGAGGTACCAGCGCTCATTATTTCGGGAAATATATTCTGGCAGGAAACGCCTCACTACTTACACAGCAGCGCATTAACTTCTCACAATCACGGCTGGAAGGAACAATCGTTTATGTTGCGGTTGATCGTGTTTTCGCCGGTGCTATCAGCATAGGTGACGCCTTGCGTGATGATTCGGTTGAAGCCATCCGTCAACTTAATGAGCAAGGTATAGAAACAACCATGCTCACGGGTGACAATGAAAAAGCTGCCAGCGCCTTTGCAGAAGAACTCAATCTGGACACATTCCACGCAGGATTGTTGCCGGAAGAAAAAGTAGCGTTCTTTGAAGAACTACAAGCAAAGCAAGATAGAAAAGGCCGCATCGCGTTTGTAGGCGACGGCATTAATGATGCGCCAGTTATCGCTCGCGCAGATGTGGGAATTGCAATGGGTGGATTAGGAAGCGATGCCGCCATTGAAACCGCGGATGTAGTGCTTATGACAGATGCACCGTCCAAAGTGCCGCAAGCCATAGCCATCGCACGGCAAACCCGAACAATCGTCTGGCAGAATATTGTTTTCGCCTTTGTCGTTAAAGGTATTTTCATAACCCTCGGCATATTCGGCATCGCAACCATGTGGGAAGCCGTTTTCGCAGATGTAGGTACATCCTTGCTCGCACTTGCAAACTCAACTCGTATTTTTACGTTCAAACGATGAACAAAACGCATCCGAACGCATGATTGCTTTGAAGGCACTCTGCCAATTGTATCGGCATGACGTATGAGTGCCTTCATCCAAACAACCTGCGCGGCAACGCAAGACAACACTGTGTCTATAAGGAGTTATGGTACAAACAGACACAGAAAAACTACCTTACAGCGTTTTTCAAGCCGCTTCTATGCATCAAAGTATGTATCATCGCACAATTACACTATAACAAACTATTACGTAATAATTTGAGAGCGTTGTTCAATATATACAAAAAAGATGCATAATATCATGAAACACTTTTTGCGATTTTAGAGCGAAACGTTGTAGAATGGTACATGCCAAAGATTTTCTAAGACGGACAAAAGAAGAACTACTTCTTTTATTTTTATCTATTCTGTAGCTGGTATAGTCCGTTATTTTGCTCAATACACAAATGACAACACTATCCATTAGTTGAATAGTTGAGACTCACGGGGGAAAGTATGCGAATAGTAAGCAAAAATGTAACTACCACCGGAATCAAGGGATTTGAGAACATCGGCCGTAGTCCGAAAAAGGTAGGTCTTACAAAAGACGGAACACTTAAAGCGGGGAACACATGGAAGGGACGCCTTGTTTCTATGCTGGAGCCGTTTGGTCTTTTCAAAGAATACTGTGAAAAAACAAAACTGGAAATGGTAGAGGAAAATCGCCTTGCTGCGTGGACGCTCTGGAGCAGTCTTGTCAAAAAATACGGAATTGATAACGCTCGGGAAGCGCTCTCTACCACTAATCCTTCCATGCACGGCATGGACGGCATAAAAGTACGGCAAGGTCTACTTGGCCGTGCGACTGTGGGGAATTCCGGCACACTTACTTGCGGCGAAATTTCTTCGCTAATGAACAAGACAAAAAATGTTTCCCGTATGCGTGAGCAGCAGATACAGCAACTGCATCATCATGTTCCAATGTCAGAACACGAAGCCTTGCTCTATGAACCAGAGCATCCACATACAGCCGAGCTGAGCAACGCAATCCAAAACCACCAGCGTGTCATCGATTTTGTCGGTAACAAAGCCAACCTGCAATTTTTATTAACTGAAATGAACGAAGACTCTGCGCGCCTTAAACGGTCACGCATTGAATACATCACTGTTCGCCTGCTTAACGAAGTCGGCTCAGCAAAGCGCGAGGGAGTATTCTCCCGCAATCAGATTGTGCGCATGGCAGAACGGGCTCTGTATGAGTCTTTGCAACACAATGCCTCATGGTGCCGGATGCAAGTCATAAAAATGGAAGCAAGCAAACGGATGGATAAGCCGAGTAAATTTGTTCTGGATTTTGCAGTGCTCAAAGATTCCGTTACAGCGAATGCCAACGCGACTCTCAACCCTGAATACGTGCAGGATGTAGGACGAGAGCTTGGCATACCAGTACGCAAACTCCGCGCACGAATGATCGCCACCAAAGTTCGCAGACAAGTGGAACGACGGGTCACAAATGAACGCATCGCGCTTAACACTGACGACTTCAAAAAAATGACGATGGAAGCTCTTCGTAGCTGATCCTGCGATCAAACCACACGTTACAACAACGCATAAAAGCCGCTCTCACATGAGAGCGGCTTATTACTTGTAACTGTTACAAAGATTAGATGAAGAGATCGAGATCGTCGCGAAGAAGCCCTTCGGCAATCTTTTTGCTGTCGATCTCATATTCTCCGGAAGCAATCTGAGCTTTAATCTCAGCTACTTTGTCTTTACGAACTTCCGGTGCGTTCATCGCTTCTTTATACGCTTCAGTGCGCAAGCGTCCTTCATCGGAGAAACTGACCCTATCGCCTTGGGGTTCAACATCTACAGAAGTTTGCTCGCGACCAACCTTTTCACGTCCAGCCTGATCGGCACGCTTCCCTTTGTTCAGCGTCGAACCGTAATCCAGCTTTGCGTTGTAATCATATACTTTCATTCCCTACCTCCCGGTCAACGGCACGCTTATAACATGGTCGCATTGACTTTGTCTAAAGAGATTGCCCAGAGCTTGTTCATAATGTCTTCTTTTTCATCCCTTGTAACCTTTATCGGCCCCAAATCAGTTTCTTTATATATTTGTAGAGAAAGATTTGGAAAAGGATTTCGAAAAAGCACGGCAAACCCTATATCAACTTCAAGTTGCGCCTTTATTTCTTCCACTATTGGGTTAGTGCTGCCGGAGAAAAGTAAGTTTTCGTAGACTTCTCTGGCAACTCGCTCCACAAGTCCCTGCCGCCGTGAATCCACAACGCGCTGGTCCATGTCAGATAATTGAGCGTCATCGTCCTGATAATTGAGATGCAGATTACGTGCCGAATCAGCCGCCCGGGCAATATGCTGGGCAGATGTAATTTGCTTCTTATATTTACGAAGCATATTTTGTACATAAAATGATTTCATTGTCATGACGCTATACTCTTAATAGTCGGTATCGACCTCCTAAAGATAAACTTTAGACTGATACTCATTAGAATCTGAGTAAACGCTATTTAACTGCAAAAAAATTTGTATTTGATAGACAAATGACACGTTACAGTTACTCTGATGTCTGTAATTATAACGTCACAACTCTGTTGCACCACAACTCAATTCAATTTATTGACAAATACTCGACACATACAGCACAGTGCGGCAAACAATCACTACATTATAACCGGAACTACTATTAGTATATGAATAACCCCGTTTACTCTACAATGAAGCCAATTGTTCTAGCTTCCGGATCTCCGCGTCGCAGCCAGTTTCTTTCCGAACTCGGCATAGCCTTCACAGTTGAAACTCACGCCGGAGACGAACCACTGCCAGAGGCAGGAGAAGTACCGGCTGCCTTTGCCTGTCGTTGTGCCCTTGCCAAAACAATGTCTGTACGTGGAGTCTCTAATCAGAGCGGCACTGCCTGCTTTATCGGCGCAGATACCATTGTAGTGCTCGGTGACGAAATTATGGGAAAACCTGCCAATGATGCCCACGCGCTGGACATGCTAAGCAGACTTTCCGGCAATACCCACAAAGTAATCACTGCAACTGCCCTTGTATACCCTGACGGCACTACAGACACCTATGCCGTTGAAACTGCAGTGACTATGAAGCAGTATGCAGAAGATGCGTTAAAAGCATATATCCGCACCGGAGAACCGGCAGACAAAGCAGGAGCCTATGCGATTCAAGGAATTGGGTCGTTTCTTGTGGAATTGATCTGCGGCTCGTGGTCTAATGTTGTAGGGCTGCCAGTAACCGAGTTGCTGGAAAAATTACACACTGCCGGAGTCGTCACTCCATCAGTATAATAGTAGTCTCAGGGCTACCAATCTAGGGGCTGTTTTATGAACACAGAACTTTCATTATGCGACAAAATTGCAGTTCACGCTTCACGTCTAGGACCTTCCGGTCTTTCGCCGTATGCTCCGGGCACAGTAGGCTCTGCTGTCGCCATCCTACTTGCGCCAATCTTTTTTATGCCGCTTCCAATGTGGATGCGTATTGTTGTTATTGTCGCCCTTTTTTGCTGGGGAAGCTTACAAATCACACGGGCAGAAGAAATTTTAGGCAGTAAAGATCCGGGAGAAATTGTTCTGGATGAACTGGTGGGCCAGTGGATAACAATCCTGCCGTTCGCAGCATTATCATTCTGGTGGATGGTGATCGCATTCGTCTTGTTCCGGATTTTTGACATTGCAAAACCCTTCCCTGTTAAGGATTCCGAAACATGGTTTGAAGGCGGCTGGGGCGTTATGATTGATGATGTTCTGGCAGGACTCTACGCAATGGTATGCCTTGGTGTACTGAGATTTTTATTTGCATAACAATCTATCGAGATACGCTGCCAGCTAAACGGCAGCGGAAAATACATACAAAAAAAGGCTTCGTAAAAAATTACGAAGCCTTTTTTTTGTATGGAGCCCGACCATGCAGGAAGATGGGCCTTCACTGCACGGCCGGGGGTGTCTAAGACTGAGGAGTTACCTTGAGGTGTTGCGAAGTTACCACTAACGGGTTCCTAACACGATAACCACAAGCAAGCGTTATCAAGCTTTTTCCACACGTGAGCTACAGAAGAGCCCATAAGCATGTGGCGCATAAAACTGTTTCCTGTACCGGAACGTCCCATAGCTACTACTGCAAAGTTACCTTGATCGGAGGTTTCCATGATCACAGAAGCTGGGTCGTTAGAATGCATCAACTGGGTTCTGATGACACTTTCTTCCACACCGTTTGCAACGAGCAGGGCAACTGCATCGGCTACAACCTGGTGGCTGGTTTTTGAAATGAAACACTGCGCTTTGCGCTGATTGCGAGACTGTTTATTCAGAAACGCAACACTCGGAGAAGCGGTAGTATATTTTTTACCGGGAGCCACATGTAGTACAGTAATTGTGTGCATTGGGTTGCTCGCAACCACCTGCGCTACATGTTCAGTGATGTTTCTGGAGGAACGAGAACCGTCCACACACAACAGCACATTCCTGCGGCCATGAATCGATGAAGGGGCAAGCCAAATCGGTCTTGCACAGGACTGCTCGATAACTTCTTTTGTAATATCGGTGGAGCCGTTAATCATGCTCTCAAACCATGACTTACCACGTTTGCCTAGAACGAGAGCGTCATGGTTACCGTTAGCTGCTTCATCCATCAGATCCCAAGCCTTAGAATGGGTCTGCAGTCTAGAAAGAAGTGCTAAGCGGTTGCTTGAAATCCCTACCTGTTTCAGGCTAGCCTGAGCAGTGACCAAGCATGACAGCTGTTCACCTGTTCGTGCTAAGAACTCTTCAGCAACGGTCTCTTTGGCGCTGGCAGACCGTTCATCCGTGCCGGGTAACTGAAGTGTTTTAGCGTTTTGCAGATGAAAAAGTGTAAATTTTGCTAGTTCATCCTGGCAGAAAAAATCACGTACAAAACGAATGCCGTATTGTTTGGTATGGTCGTTTCCGACCCCAATGAGCACGCTAGGTTGTGTTCTATTTTGGGACCAAACAGATGATTTCATCAGTGTTGCTTGCTGCATCATACTGTTCACTCACTACTATGTTAATTGTTTCTCTGTGTTGGCGCACAGACCTGACTTGTTAATCAGTTGAGTTATTGATAACCGAACGTACTTTTTTTCACAAGCCTTTTATTCCAACCTTCTGTATTACTTATTTATAACACGAAAGTTAGTCATTACTTTATGTTGATCACAATTTTTTTGTGTTTTTTTGCCATAATTGAGAAAAGAACAACCCAAAATAATTGAACAAATCATCAAGTAAAATTGCGGATTGAATAGTCAATCCGCAATGCCATAGAAGAGGCAGCAAGCAATTTCTA
This sequence comes from Halodesulfovibrio sp. MK-HDV, assembly GCF_009914765.1. Lineage (NCBI taxonomy): Bacteria > Pseudomonadati > Thermodesulfobacteriota > Desulfovibrionia > Desulfovibrionales > Desulfovibrionaceae > Halodesulfovibrio > Halodesulfovibrio sp. MK-HDV. The sequence continues at coordinate 81,190 of NZ_WYDS01000007.1, forward strand.
ATCTCTTCTCCAGAATGACTAAGCCGTACTAACATATGTGATTGTGTACACAAACAAATTTATGTAAAATTTTATCTCGAGAATGCCACTCTCAGGGGCTTTAGTCGTACTTTTTGTTTGCAATTAACGATTTTCAAATAATGAGCGGCTGACGTTTTCTGCACTTTTTCACCACACCTCATGAGAGTAACGTTTTTAACATTGTCTTTTCAGTTACTTAAGGAAATAGAAAATTGCACCATTCATCAACCTGCTGGAATAATGGTAGTACTATGTGCACTGTAGCAGGCTTACTAAAAAGCTGTTACACATGCACAGCACCTGCGTTTTTCGCACAGTTTCAGGAGATCATATGAGTAGCCCGACATCAAAGAGCCTGTATTACGGAGCCAACCCGCTTAAGCGCCCATCCAAGGATGACCTCACCCGCGTGACGGGACGCCCTATGCCTCATTTGCAGCAAGCGCAGGAATTATTAAAGCCATATCTTGTGTTCTCAAACCTCCGTTCTGTGCAAGCACTCCGTATCTTTGCCAACCTTGTCGGGCGCGATTACGGCATATTCAAAACAACTCAGCTTGCATATCTTCTCGGCATGTCCAGCCGAATCGTTGAATACGATATTATCGACGAATTTCTCGAAATGGCTCTACAGGACATCAATGCAAACAGTGTATTCCACGTTGAGATCACACATGTATTCAACCATTCTGAAGAACGCGACAATGCAAAAGACGATGAAGATGTACTTCCAGACGAAGTAGCATTTCTTGTTGTAGAAAAAGAGCGGTACGAAGACTGCCCGAAGCAACTTGCAGGCAACCTAGTACGCCTTGCAAACTTTAACTCTCTCGAAGCCCTTGAGTATGCCGTCCAAATGGAGACCCGCAATCTCACCAGTGACTTTGTATCCGAACTCCGCGTTGCAGAGCAGCGAGCCGTGCATATGACACGAGGCGGCAAGCGCTTTTATTTGAAGCGTTGGATTAAAGGCAATATCGACAGAATTAACGGCACGACTTCGCAAAAAAATAAAGCCGCAGGTAAAGCCGCTGCTCTGATGCAAGCCGAAGAGTGCTTCAAAGTTCGAGGAGAATACTGCACTCCTCGCGATTCATACGCATGTACAGTTTGTCAGCAGGTATTTAAGACTCAATAGATACAAAAAAACCACCCATAAACATCATGAGTGGTCCTTTTAGTCACTGAACTAGCTACTGACTAATCTACTTGCGTCATTTCATTAAGGGTAAACGTCTTTATTGCACCCTCTGTATTCTTCATGAATGCAGCAAGATTTTCATTCTTCATGTGAACCTGCCACAACTCCCGATTCTCCCAAGTTTCATAAAAAACAAAGAACTCAGGTTTTTCATTGTCCTGATGCAAAGTATATTGCAAGCACCCATTTTCTTTACGGGTGGGCTCAATAAGCTTTATTAATTCTGCTTTCATCAAATCAACACTTTCTGGATTTGCTTCAATCTGAGCAAGAATGGTCAACGGCTTTTGCATACTATTCTCTCCAATTTTCTCCACGTCAGTACTGAGTGGAGTGACTTAAAATGTATCTACGTGCACAAAACTTTCTACGAGTTTGTGCTTAGGAGCTACACCCTTCTGATTGCGATATCCAAGCGGGATTAAAGACACTACTTCCACACCTTCCGGAGCGTTCACAATCCCTTCCGCCTTGTCAGGATCAAACCAGCCAACGACAACAGTACCAAGTCCAAGAGAATGAGCTGCAAGGCACAAGTTCTGAGTGGCAAGACCGAGATCATACATGTACCAGTCACCATGTTTGGTAGCCATTTCAGAAGTTCCAAGTGTTCCGGACTGCCCTCTTCGAGCGCACATAGCCAGAAGAACTGGTGCATTTACAATGGCTGTATACGCAGGGTTTTTAGTAGGAACAGTGCTCTGCAACGCCTTACGCAGTTCTGGATCTCGCACTTCTACGACTTCCCAGCATTGGGAGTTCGCCCATGACTGTGTGCTCTCAATAATTTTGAAAAGCTCCCTAAGAGTCTCTTCTGAAACTTCCTGATCTGTATATTTGCGGATAGTTCTTCTCTCATACATTGCTGTCATTACTTCGTTCATGATTCTCTCCAAATAGTTTTAATTCTCTGATTTCACTTTAAAAAAGTGACAAGAACATTCTATATAGGCACAACCAAATCATTATGCAAATTAATAGTTGTCATACTATCAATTGCAATACACAATAGATCATGAACTCAACCATACTAGAAATTGATCTGCTTCAATGTTTCCTCGCTGTCGTCCAAACAGGAGGATTCACAAAAGCTGGTGACAAAATAGGTCTTACCCAATCTGGCGTAAGCATTAAAATTAAGCGACTTGAGGGACGGCTTGATACAAAATTATTCACTCGTACAAGCAAAAGCCTTGCCCTCACACCTGAAGGGGAACTGTTAAAGGGGTATGCACAACGCATCATCAACCTGCATAACGAAGCGCTGCAACGTTTTGTCACCCCAATGGCATCCGGAACACTGCGAATTGGTATCGAAGATTACTTCGTTCCCAGCTTGCTTTCCCCCCTTCTCAGCCAATTCCGCCAACATCATCCCAATATTCATCTCGAAGTGACTATGGGAAATGGAATAACCCTTATTCCGCTATATAAAGAAGGCGCGCTTGATCTTGTAGTTACTGGAGACTGTAGCACGACCCTCACAAAGCAAACCTTACTGAAAGCCCCGCTTGTCTGGATTTTTGGTCAAGATTACGAGCTACCAGACACGCCCTGCATCCCCTTAGCCGTTTTTTCTGCACCCTGCTGCTTTAGAACCCAAAGCACAGAAGCGTTAAACCGAGCAGGCAAAGAGTGGGTCGTAAAATTTACCGGAAACTCTGTTGTAAGCATACAGGCTGCTGTCGAAGCTGGTTTAGGAATTTCTGCTTTGCCAGTATGGGCGCTAACGGAAAAATTACGGAAAGCTCCTGCATCGTACAACTTACCGGATCTTCCCCAACACAAACTTGTACTTTTTGCTGATGATAACGATATAAATCCCGCAAAAAGCCTGTTTATTGATTTCATTAAAGTTGAAATGGCAAAACTGCTTATGTAGCGTGCGCGTTATAATCTCTATCGAAGCGTACACATTCAACAGCACAAGTCCCGATGATATTTTTTGAAAACCGACGAAGCAAAAATTATAGTTTGAGCACAAAAAAGGGTGGCATTAAGCCACCCTTTTTTTATTTGAAAGATATTTTTATCTCGACGAATTGATACGCCATTTCAATTCCCTATTCGCACCCACAATAGAACAAGATGCTGACTTGAATTAGATTTTGCCCGTTTCACGTTCTTCCATGAAGGCAAGAAAAGAACAGGGCCCGACGAATCGTTATTCAATATACAATGGCTATTCACCATTACCTATCCCTGCCAAGAAGCTTGCAGAGTATAACGCTGTCCTAATAAAATTCAATAAAGGAAGGAGGTATACGCGGAAATGATGATATTTCTAAAACAATATCAAGAGGCTATGCATGGTCAATTTGAACAAGCTGTTTTTTGTAATTCAAAAAAATTGAAATAAAAAAAAGCCCACCTAAAGGCGGGCTTTTAATAATCAAAATAAATTTCGATCGCTTAGTAACGAGGACGAGATTCGCGAGGCTGAGCTTCGTTAACCTTGAGGTTACGACCCTGGAACTCAGAACCATTGAGGGATTCAATAGCCTGTGCAGCACCAGCAGCTTCCATTTCAACAAAGCCGAAGCCACGGGAACGACCGGTTTCACGATCTTCGATTACGCGAGCAGAAGAAACTTCACCGAAGTCAGCAAAAAGAGTACGGAGATCCTGATCGCTACATTCCCAAGACAAGTTACCAACATAAATATTCTTATTCAAAATAAACTCCAAAAAAAAAGATATCCCCAAAAAAAGCAGGGACGCGGCGTGTATCAATTCTAAAAAAAATACACTTTGTTCAAATCAATCTTGGGAAATTACCTTGCATAAATAGATAAGTCAACACCTATTTCAATAAATATTGAAGGATCGACCTATTTCATACATACATATCGCTTTGCGTGTCTGTCTTGATATCTAAATTAATGTAATTAAGAAGGGTTGGCTGATAGCCGCCCTTTTTTTACATCCAAAATCTACGCTTGAAGAGCTATCACCATTCTCAACTAACTATCCAAACAATTTTTCTCTATTGGGTAGGAGTTGATATCTCTTGTTACGATTAACAGCCTCAATGTCGTCAAGAGGTGTAACGCTATCTTTAGATCATCGTTACACCTAGCTAGCACCCTTCTACCATCGATTTAGGAGAATTCGTAATGATAGCATTTCTGGTGCGAAAACGTGTCGTGAGAATAAATTAAACACAAAATAGCAGCCATAGAAGAAAGAACATGACTGTTATAAAGCTAGGAGGGGTAATGCCTAATTCACATCAAGCCATGACCACTAAATAATTTGTGAGTAAAGAAGTTTTCAAATCACATAACTCTCCTCAAAGGGACACCAGAACTCGCAGAAATGATTTGCAAACTGAATTTTGGAAAGTTATTCCAAACATAGGAGCCTGTGAAGCATGCCAAGCTATGGGCGAGGGAGTTCATTGGGAAAAACCAGAGCGTCCGCACCCTAATTGTAAGTGTGAAATCGTACTGGGGTCAATAAAGGTTGGTATAAATGGATATTTGCAAGGCATGAGAGATACTGCGTCAAAAAGCTTCCCTGCTGGCCAGTCCATTAATATTACCATTTACAACCGAGGGCTAGGCTTTGATGGTGTTTGGATTACAGTAGATGGTTCACAAACCAGAGGCACTGGCCATATGATGTGGGGCTCATCCAGAACTCTTAGCTTTTCTAAATTGCATGAAATTCCTGTACCGTGGAAAGTTCATTTAATGGCTGATGGTGCTGCAGAATGTTGCTTCGAATTCATAATCAGGAACTAAAAAATGAAAAGTATCACTCTATTGTTACTATTAGCACTGTCGGCTTCTCTGGCATATGCGGAAAGCATCATCCCCATTTCATGCGATGATGTTGCCAGAACTTCTGTAAATCAAACTCTGTCATCAGACGCACCAATCCATGTGAAAGAATACCCATATATATATCTCACCGGTGTATCTTTAACACCCGAAGCTTATGACAAATTTCACCAGTTTTATAATCCAAACATAATTGAAATTACCCACCCTGACGGAACAAAAAGCGAACTAAACCCCATTCGCTTATCCACATCCACAGGAATCGTTGCTGTAGACAGTCCGTACAGAATGCACGTAAGTGGCAAAAGCCTTCTTCTTATTTTTAAAACAAGAGAAAAAGCTTTGGAAGCAGCACAGAAGATATGCCCGCAGATAAAACCGGAAGTTTTCTTTCTGTATGATTATCTAGAAAAACAGCGCTTAAGAGAAAAAGCAGAATTAAGTTGGTTAGATAACGAGAACTAACACCGGACTTGGCACTGATGGTGTAATGATTACAACTGATGATTCTAACCACCACCCCACCAATCACCTACTGCGATGTTATCCCAATACGTTACACAATCTGTTAAAATGCCTCTTACATTATGAGTAGAATCAATGCTTGCTGGTGCTGATGAATGTACTTCTGTTATCAAATCTGGAATTAAAAAATGAAACTTTTCATCCCATTGCTGCTATTAACGCTATCAGCTTCTCTGACATATGCAGAAAGTATCATTCCTGTTTCATGCGATGAGATTGCTAGAATTACTATTGTCCAAGCTAGGACATCAGACCCACCTGTCCTCACAGAAGAATATCCATACGTGTACCCCACCGTATTCTGGCTTAAGCCCGAAGACGCCTCAAAATATCAAGAATTTACTGACCCAAACAAAATCGCAACTATCTATCCTGACGGGACAAGAGTTGAGTACAGGCCCTTCCTTTTATCAACACCTGAAGGAATTATTGTTAGCAACACCCCATACCGAATACACGTCAACGAAAAACAAATTCTTATTTATTTAAAAACCAAAGAAGAAGCATTTGATGCAGCACGGAAGGTGTGTCCAAAGATAAAACCAAAAGCATTTTTTGTGTATCACTACCTCCTAAAGCAACACTTAAGAGAAAAAGCTGAATTAATGGACAGATAAGCTTTCCATCTATCGGTTATTCAAAGAATGCGGAAAGTGGGAATAATTATGCGAAAGTCTTTTCTATACTCATAGCCTGAACAGTTAGCGGACATAAAAACAAAAAAGGATGGTCTAGAGCCACCCTTTTTCCATTTCTTAGAATAGATACATCGTACACACGTTTTCAGCGCCATAAGCACTGCGCATACATAATTCGCAGTCAAGAGGGCGTCCCTCTTGCTCCCGCTGAGAAGCGCCCTCGGAGAGCCGCCGGAGGCAGCTTTACTTACTCACCATAATATCCAAGACAATCTTGTTAGTCTCACACATGCCTGCGCTTCCGAGGCGACCAAGGTTCTTGATGCAAATTTCAATATCATCATCCACGATGTAAGAATCAACACGATCAGACCATAAGACACTAAAGCATCTCATTTCAGCTATTGAACAACAGCTTTCATGACCCTGTATAGCAATCTTATTTTCTCATCATCTGCTTCGCTGATCATCCGGCTAACTTCTTTTCGTAATTCCAGACAATCTGCTTCGTGAGCATTCTCAAAAAGTTCGCTTGTTGCCACCCCAAGTCCCTCGGCTAGTTTACTGACTAAAGTAATAGTCACGTTTGCTTCACCACGCTCAAGCTCGCTAATATACTTTGCCCCAGAGTCAGCTGCAGTCGCTAGCTGTTCTTGAGTCATTTTCTTAGCTTTACGTAATGTACGTACTCTTTTTCCTAATCGTTCCAGTTCTGTAGACATGGAGTCCTCCTATAAGGGCATCATGTCCTTTGAACGAGGACATCAAAACACTTTATAACAAGAATTTTACCAGAAAAAGTTCGTTATAGGTTCAATAGCTATTGACTTTTTCCTTTTATCAAAAGAATAATATTAAAAAAGTTTGTTATAAGATGAAAAGCGAATTTTATTACTCTCATTCTTTTTCATAGAACTTTTTACGCCTCAACTCCCTACCTAGAGACTGCAACAGCCCGTATCAAACACTCAATACGGGCTGTTGCTACATCAATAAGCTGCTCATGTTAATCACCTATGGCATTCTATAAAATTCAATTTTATATTCATATCAACTAAAAAAGATGGCACATGTGCCACCTTTTTTACACCCAATCTCTAATTTCAAAGAAGGATACCAAGGCTCAACGAGCTACCCGAAATCTCATTATTGAATAGAAGTTGATATTTCTTAGTACGACCAACAGCCCCAATGTCGCCAAGTGGTCTAACGCGACCTTAATACCATAGCGACACCTAGCTAACGCCTACCTCCCATCGATTTAGCATAATTATTAATGGTAGTATTTCTAGTGCGGGGAAACACTGTCAGATTAAATTGAAGAAAATATAGCAGCGAATAACGCAGGAGAATCCATGCCCAAGTCCCATCAAGCCATGACCACTGAAGAATTTGTCAGCAAAGAAGTTTTCAAATCACATGATTCCTCTGGGGCAGACACCAGAACACGCAAAGATGATTCACAAACTGAATATTGGAAAGTGCTGCCCAAAGCAGGATCTTGTGACTTATGCCAAGCCATGGGCGAGGGAATTCACTGGGAAAAACCAGAACGTCCGCACCCTAATTGTAAGTGTGAGATTGAAAAAAGATCGACAAAAGTCGATATAGAACCTGCAATAGAGAATGCTAGAAGATTTGGAAAAGAATTTAGCGATGTTACCTTACAGTTTTGGAAGTTGCTTGGGATAATTCCAGACCCTAGGCAGAAAGCTGCAGAAGGATTAGCTGATATAATTAACGAGATAAATAAAGGGGCTAATGACAATTCCTCTTCAAATAAGAAAAAATAGTACCCTAGAGAGGGCAAACAGCCTTTGCATTGTGTAGCAACCTGAAAAGCAATGTTGACAACACTCTGTCATTAAACAATAAATATCGGGATTAAGTTTGAACAACAATAACAAGATGTGTTGTTCATAAAGGGGGAATGGTGCAGTTTCTTATAGATTGTTTCCGAATTTATCCAGTTTACTTAGCGTTCGTTCTTTTACTTGCAAATATAGCGTGTTTGATTTTCTGTTTTGATTTACGACGTGCTGTTCCTTATTATTTTTTCCGCAAGGCTGGATTTCAAGGCCGTAAAAATGACATAAGCATTGTAACAAACAGAACAAGGTTTCCGTTTCTTCTCATGGGGCTTTTTTTTGCCTACCCAGCGTATTGGTTCTTGCAGCTTCCCCTCCAACTATATGGCATGATGAGTATTGTGATAATTTCCATCACATGTTTTTTGTACATCACACCGCTGCTTATATTTATCAGTAGTTTTTTCCATGCAGTGGCAATAGAAGATGATATAGTGTACTTCATAGGTATTGTTCCACATTTTTTTACATGCAGGCAGAACGAAATAAACATTATTGGGGATCAACATGGTTCATGGGGAATCCCAATTTCTACGCTAACGTGTGGGCCAACTAGATACTCTGTAGCTATTTCTAATGTCCGATCTGTTGTTTTGGACGATCTCGGGAAAGACAAAGAATAACTTAGAGTAGTTACCCCAATCAATACCAACTAAAAAGGGTGGCCATTAGCCACCCTTTTTCTATTTCTCATATTATATAGACCAAGTATACGTTCTCTACGCCAGAAGCACTGCGTATGCATAATTCGCAGTCAAGAGGGCGTCCCTCTTGCTCCCGCTGAGAAGCGCCCTCGGAGAGCCGCCGGAGGCAGCTTTACTTATTCACCATAATATCCAAGATAATCTTGTCAGTCTCGCACATGCCTGCGCTTCCGAGACGACCGAGGTTCTTAATGCAAATTTCAATGTCGTCATCCACAATACCGTCACCGCCCGGTACTGAAGTACCTTTCATAGCAAGTAACGCAGAGTTAATTGCAGCTTCTACGCTGGAAGCAACTTTTAGTGCGCATGATGTTTTTGCTCCATCGCAGATCATGCCGGCAATAGTGCCAACCATGTTCTTAATGGTTCGTTCAATTTCAATAAGCCCACCACCAAGCAGCATAACGATACCGCAACCGGAACCGGTAGCAGCGAGAATTGCACCGCATAATGCTGAAAGTCTACCGAGATGATGCTTCAAATGAATTGCCAGCAGGTGACTTAAAATAAGCGCACGAGTCATCTCTTCTTCGGACTTGCCCAATCTGCGAGCAAAAGCAGTTACTGGAATGGTCGCAGTAATACCTTGGTTTCCGCTACCTGAGTTACTCATTACAGGCTGCATAATGCCGTCCATGCGGGCATCTGACGCAGCTGCTGCGAGACGGGTTGCAAATGATGTGATGTCATCAGAACGCAAGCCTAATGCAATGTCTTCATCCATGGAGCGGCCGACTTTGAGACCGAAGTCATGCTCGAGACCTTCCGCAGCAATGGAATCATTAAGACGAGCTGCTTCAAGGATAAATGAAATATCTTCAAACTCTGCTCCGAGAGCAAAGTCATAAATAGCTGACACAGAAAGTGGCCAAGAATCATCTGAAACTTCTTCATTCTCTAACGGAGTACTTTCGATGACTGCATCATCTTTAGTCACTTCGATGATTCCGGTATGTGTGCGGGCGATGGTACAGGTTGCGGTATGGCCTTCTGCTGCAACAGTAGCTTTAGCGAACAGCACTTCTTCTGTTTCTGCTAAATCTACTCGTACCTTTCCATCCACAATAAGCTGTTTGGCTGCTTCAACAACCTCTGGGGTCAAATCGCGCAGCACTTCAAGCTGTAATTCAGATTTACCGCCGAGAGCACCAACAGCTACAGCAATATGAAGTCCTGTCATTCCGGTGCCCGGAACTCCTACTCCCATACCATTTTTAAGCAGGTTGCCACTTACCTGAACAAGAATACTCTCCGGCTCAACACCCAACGCTTCTACCGCACGCGCTGCTGCCAAAGCCGCAGTTATTGGCTCAGTACAACCTAATGCCGGAACTACTTCCCGGTTCAAAATAGTTATAAATTCAACCCATTCTTTCTTAATTGTCATTGTGTCTCACCTAAATCTATTTAATTGGAATAACATTCATTATGTATAGTAAGCTGAAAGATCACTTCAAGCAATTTATGTAACGCTCAATAAAATTGTAGCGACTCAGTAGGAAGAAATCCGCACGTCCGTCAAGAAGGTTTCACAAGCCCTCATTCTGGACACAAAGCGATCTTGTATCACCCCATTCTACACCACTGCCATTGCATGCAGGATGCTTTTAGTTCTGTCGAGACTGTAAGGTACAGACAGACACCAACATCCTATCGAAGTCTTTATGGCGTTCAAGCAATTCGCAACTAACATTCTACTATATAAGAAAGTTAAAGCCTGAAAAAAAGACTGCACACACATATTGTTCATGACTGGTACAGCACTTGTGCTGATGGTACAATAGGTACAGACATCAGATTTCTTAATTTAAGTGTTTTTACAAAATGGTGAAATCTATGAATAATCACAAAAAGATACAGCAGATTCTAAAACAGTTCGGAGAACGCATTGCTCTTGAAACGCTGGAACTGAATGAAGACGGAAGCTGTAGGATAATTTTCGATAATCATCTCGAAGTAAATCTGGAAGTGGATGATGTGACTGACAGCCTATTACTCATCAGTCCTGTGGTGAAAGCAGATGAAGAACTTTTTGCAGACGCATTGGAGCTGAACCTATTTTGGGGACAACTTCACGGTTGCAGATTCATCCTGCTCCGCAGTGCCGGTGTGCTGGCATTAATGCGCAGGCTTTCCATTAAAAAGCTCGATATGGCTACATTTGAAGAGACACTAGAAATGTTTCTAGAGACTGTCACTGTGTGGAGAACAGCATTTGAAGACAGTCCGCGTGAAAAAGAAAAAGCTGCGGCCTGTGGATGGAATGTACAGAGTTTTGTAGGCAGAGCCTAAAAAAGCCTCCGGAGAATCTAATCCGCCGGAGGCAAAATTTTTATTGCGCTTTGATCTCGCACACGTCATCCAGAAGGACATTCGGCTCGTAGACCATTTCAGCGCCCTTAAAGATAACACCGCCGCATCCTGCACGTTTTGTCCAAGCCTTAATCCAGCGATCATACGCTTTTTGTGTTGAAAAAGAGCGAGAATGAAAATACTGAACTGGGCGCATATACATTGTCTGCTTATCCAAAAGCATAAATGCATCTGCCAATATGTTTATCTGCATCCACAGTGTGAACGGGTTTTCAGCCTCCGGTGCGTACATATCGTAAATACGAAAATGCGGATTCCCTTTCTGCACCGGGATGAGAACACCATCTGCGTAAAAAGGGCCCTGCATTTTTTCGCCAAGCAGCTCACTAAGTTTTTCAAACTCTTCAACAAGATACTCCATTCCAGAGAGCACTACGCCTTCAGAATCAATAACTTCTTTTGTTACGCCATCAATAAACACACGGCTACCAAGGTAACGGGCACAATGCATGGTACCCGCAAGGGAGCCATTGTGTGCTGCTGTAAATGCTTCAATATCCGCCCCGTACGTTGCACAACGGAACGAGCTTTTAGCCATTTTTGCGATTGAAAGGTCCATAGTCTCTCCAAAATATTATAAACCAGCTCGAAATGTCCGGTACTGTTCTGGTTGGTGAAGACACAGTACACACAATCGCCATGCTCTATCAACAGGCAGAATTGCTCTTCGCAAACACGTTTTTCACTGTGAGTAAGCACTTAAAAAAGGTGTTACCGTTATTTTTTAGTGCGTTATCAATTCGGTTGCCAAAAAATATATTTTGGCAGTACAGTGACTCGTTTTGATTTAATTGTATGCTCAAACAGTTATTCCATTTCATGAAGCTATGGTGGTGCACTTTTGTGCAAGCTTCTAATGAGTATAACGGAAGCGCTGTTTGAAAATTGAGGAGTCTTATGCTGACAACAACTCAAGCACCAGATGGTAAGCCGATTTACCAGTGCGACAAATGCGGAAGAGACGTTATGGCGCAGGATATTGTAGTTACCTTCAGTGGTGACTTCTGTCCTGACTGCTACGCCAAACAGCAACAGGATAAATCTTCCTAATGGTTGAGGCAGAAGATATTTGTATCTTCTGCCTCTTTTTTTATCTTTCCTTCAGCTGTGCGTAACGCTACAAAACGCTTCAGACGTATATTTAACCTATATATTGGAGCACACATGAGCACTCCGCACTCTCATGCCAACGTAGTTGATCTTACACACACAATTACCGAAGACATGCCAGTATACCCCGGCACAGATGCTCCGATAATTGAACAGGGCACCACCGTCGCAAAAGAAGGATTTGCTGAAAAAAAACTGACCTTCTTTTCCCATGTGGGGACACACATGGATGCCCCTGCACATATTTTTGAAGGCAAAAAAACATTGGATGCCCTGCCTGCATCTACATTCACCGGCCCAGCTTGTATTGTAGATGTCGCCAGTCTTACGCTCATTACATTAGATGTACTCAAGCAGTACGAAGATCAAATTGCGCAATGTGATTTTGTTATCTTCTCCTCAGGCCACGAAAAGCTCTGGGGAACCGAAGCGTACTTCTCTCCATTCCCGACATTGAATGAAGAAGCCGCCAAGTGGCTTACAACTCAAGATCTTAAAGGTCTGGGAATTGATGCCATCTCTTTCGATACCATGGACGTAACAAGACTTTTCATCCACGAAATCCTTCTAGGAAGTGGACTTGTGCTTATCGAAAACTTGAAGAATTTGGACACAATTACTCATCCAATATTCACATTTGTGGCGTTACCACTCAAAATTTTAGAAAGTGACGGCTCTCCTATTCGCGCAATTGCTATGGTGCCTTAGGAAATCGTTCAGCAAAAGTACCAATAGATATCGCCATAAAAAAACGCCCAGCAAGAAAATTTGCTGGGCATTTTTTTTCAACTAAATATTTTCATTCCTAACAGGGTAGAAATTCCATTCTATTTTTGAGGAGCACAATGGGATACAACCTGATCTTTAATCCATTGCAGCCAGAAATGGTAAGCTTCTTCATGATAATTTTTCGATAATGGATTCATAAAGCCATGCTCAAAAGGCGTTATGTAACTCTGGGCTAACGGAATATCTTGAAGAGTGCGGGCAACTGATTCTACATCAAAAAGAGGTTCATTCTCTGAAAAAACCAGATCCACAGGAACCTTAGGAGAGTAATCCATCATATTGCGGATAGGCGATCCGTAGAAACAAACCGCGCCCTTAGCCGCACCCACATTTTCTGCACAAACAGCAGACCATACAGCACCGGCACCAGCACTAAAGCCCACAAGACATGTCGGCTCAGTCGTCAACTGCAATGCATCCAAAACACGTTGCCCATACTGACTATGCCCACAGTCCGCAGTATATCGAGCATACGCGTCTTCTTCACTGCCAAAAGCAAGATCAGTTCCATTGTACGGATCAACGATTGTAATATCGCTCGCGATATCTTCAAACTTTGATGCCATCAAATCCACATGAGGCGTTTTTCCCCATATTTCTGTTGCGAAAATAATATGCATTATTATAGACCCCTTATAATAAAACCAATGCGAATATCACATGACTAATATGTTGCAAATACTACGCAGTTAGTTCCTGTATTATACGAATATTGTTTTGATTATTACAGCACACGGCACATTTCCAATCGTACCAACACTTCAGAGGTATTGAGGTGCATAGTTGGAGTTAAAAATCCGTCAGCATCTAGCAAGCATGACAACAAAAAATATGCACTTCGTACAGTAGTAGCCTATAGCTCGGTGCTGCTGTCAGTATGTGGATAGTTAATAATATTATGGAAAACACCTCTATCGCCTACAACTCGATATGCGTGAGGTTGATCTGCATAGAAACGTGTTTTTTCACCAACCACTAACGTATGCCATGTTCCATCAAAATAAAATTCCAACGTTCCTTCAACCACAATTACATGCTCAATAACTCCCAATTGATGAGGAGAAGATTGTTGCTCGTGGTTGTCGCATAACGTTATCTCAAAAACTTCCATTCTCGTATCTGACGAATAAGGAAAAATTGTATGAATCTGCATTGCTGGATCATTGGGAAATGTCACTGACGGTTCTTTTTTTTCGGATTGTTCTGAGAAAAAAGAAGAAAACGAACTTTCAAACCCGCTGGCTATTTTCCACAAGGTTCCAATCGTAGGACTGGATTCTCCACGTTCTACCTGGCCAAGCATTGCCTTGGAAACGCCTGTCTTTTTTGCTGCCGCATCAAGACTCCAGCCACGCGCTATTCGTAATTCTCTTAACCGTTGAGAAATCTGTGCAACAAACGCCTTGGAATTCATTATTTCTCCCAAAAAAAGTGTTGTGCGCTATAGCGCACAGTAGTACATCAAAACAACCATGTACGTTATAACGCACAAAACATGTACATCAAACGAAAGGAAAACGCATGCTAAATAAATTGTCAATTAGCCACGTATCATCAGGATTAGCCGCTATCCTTGTAGGATATACCTGTTCAGTTGTACTTGTAATTGAGGCGGCCATGGGAGCAGGAGCAACACCTGTTCAGGTTGGTAGCTGGCTTTTTGCAATCGGTATTGCCTCTGGGCTTACCACCATCATATTTTCACTCCGCTACAAAGTGCCTGTGCTCACGGCGTGGTCTACCCCCGGCGCAGCATTGCTTGCAAGTAGTGTTGCCGGATTTTCACTATCTGAAACTATTGGCGCATGTATTGTCACAGCCCTGCTCATCATTCTTACAGGTGCCACAAAGTCCATCTCCACATTTATTCAAAAAATTCCTACATCGCTTACGACTGCCATGCTTGCAGGAATTCTTATCCCGTTCGGCATCAAAACGTTCACCCCTTGGCAGAGCACACCTGTACTCTTTGGCTGCATGCTTGCGGCATACCTTATAGGCAAACGATTCTATCCTCGATACACAATGCTGCTTCTCATTCTCGTAGGCGGCTTTGTAGCGTACGTCCAAGGATCTCTTCCATTGGGAGACAGTCCACTTTCCATCACCGGCCCTGTATTCATGAGTCCGACGTGGAGCGTTGCTTCGGTTGTAAGTTTAAGTCTTCCACTTTTTCTCGTAACCATGGTATCTCAGAATATTCCAGGGATCGTCATGATTCAAAGTCATAACTATTCCGTTCCGTTTCCAAAAATTTTGCTAGGCACAGGATTTATGAACCTGCTGACAGCGCCGTTCGGTGGATTTACTTGTAACCTTGCGGCTATTTCTGCTGGAATTTGCATGGGTGAGGAAGCTGATCCAGATCCAAAAAAAAGATATCTGGCATCAACAAGTGCGGGGGTTTTCTATATTCTTGCGGGTCTCTTCAGCACCAGCCTTGTCGCACTCTTTGTTGCTATGCCTAAAGAGCTTACTCAAATGCTGGCAGGATTCGCCCTACTGGGGATTATCCAGAGAAGCCTTTACCTTGCCATGGATGACGAAAAAACACGTGAAGGAGCGCTTATTACGTTGCTAATAACTGCCTCAGGAATCACATTCATCGGCATCAACGCACCAGTATGGGGTCTGCTCGCAGG
This sequence comes from Halodesulfovibrio sp. MK-HDV, assembly GCF_009914765.1. NCBI lineage: Bacteria > Pseudomonadati > Thermodesulfobacteriota > Desulfovibrionia > Desulfovibrionales > Desulfovibrionaceae > Halodesulfovibrio > Halodesulfovibrio sp. MK-HDV. Next base: position 96,849 of record NZ_WYDS01000007.1, read on the forward strand.
GTACATCACCAACCGCTTCTTTAATCCAACCACGTAACAACTAAATTTCATCAGCTACGATTTGCTACGTAGCCCCATAATGCCCCTGTACGACACTGCGATAGTCCCATCCTGCGTACAGGGGCTTTTTTGTTCTTAGCATATGGAAAACCTTTTTCAAAAAAAGCACTATGAATCGTCGCGAATTCACTGCGTATAAAAAAAAGCAGCTAACAAAGCTGCTTTTTAAACACAAAATTTTACTTAACCCAAATATGTTTACCCAATAGTTACCGTACCACCGCCAACGAGGGCTCCTCCACAATTGACAGAGTCGCTAGAGCGTGCTGCGGGTTTTCCATCAAAGAAGACTGTACCGGACACCTGCCGCAATGGAACGTCCGTGTTTGGGTGAATTAGGCTTGTCATGTGGCTCCAGAGGGTCTCCAACTCGCGCTGCTGGCTTTCCATCAATCGTTACCGTTGGAGAAGCGGCAATAATGGGTGTTGGCGGATAGCCATTATGATCTGTTCCTATGTCATTCAGTTTTGCTGCGTTGCCCATGGGTGTCTCCTTTTCTATCTGGCCACAACGAGTTTGCCGTCTATGAGTGAAAAATAGCAGTTGTAGTAGTATACCTCTCCATCTGGTCGCCTGTAATTAAGTGGAGGCAATTTATCTTGATCGGCAAGCCTTGCCAACCTGCCGCCTTTATAGAGCTTTAGTTTATAGTCGCTCCAATTTGTTGTGGGCACACTAGAGACACCCTTGGAAAATTCATCTGGAAAATCTGTGGTTTCAAAATAAAATTCAGGATCTAGGAGATCTGCCACTGCTAGTTCTTGCATGGCTAGCCAGACTGTTTTTTTAAAAGAGTCGTAGTCATTGTTTTTGAACATTAAACCCAGCTTTATATAGGCGTCCTGCAATTTCGCATAAGTTTTAGGAGAGTCTTGCAGAGAGGTTGCCTTCGTCCAAGCCCATTCTGGAAGATTCTGTAGTGTGATTTCGCGAGTCATCAGGAAGTCTAAACCTTCTTTGGTTTGATACCCGCCTTCTGTAATATGGGTAGTTCTATGTTTTTTGGGATATTCTTTAGATGTTTTGCTAGTGGGATAGCCTTTTGGATCAACAGTAGCTGAAATACTTGTCAATTCAAGTTGTTCATCTGGAAAGTTTGCTGTGAGTTTAATGTCACAAGAGGTTTTTTTATCATATTTAAACGGTGAGAAAAAAAGACCAATTTCGTTTTTGCCATTTTCTAAAAGTGCTGAGGCTAGGATGCTTGTTTTGACTGTTCCGGACTCATGAGCAAAGTTGTTAAAGACAGGAATTCCATTAACAGTAGCTTCACAAAAGGCTGAGTAACTTTGTATTTCTAAGAGATATTTGACTGTAACCATCTCCGGTGTGACTTTGCTGGCTACTGTTTCCATCTGATACTCTTTTGGATCTGTCTTACAGCTTACAAGAAAAAACAATGTAACTAGCAATAATACAATCTTCCCAGTTTTTTTCATTCTACGTGCCTCCTAAACACTATAAAGCCAGCAGGCGATTCGGGTCATTCCAATACTCTTTATCAAAAGTTACTGGAGTTGAGTTAGGTAAAAAATGTACTCGACACTGTGGAAATACTTTATAGATTTGCCATCGCACATTTTTTGTGGTGCTAAATTCCGATATTTTTTTTGCCCACCTACATTTCGTTTTCTTCCTAACTTTTTAGGCTTGGCAACTTTTTTTATTACCCGCCATGGCTCCATCCACCTTTAAATTTACCTCAGCCCTCATCTCTTTATAGAATAAAACTAATCCTAACAGCCTATTTTATAGGGCTAATAAAAAAAGCAGCCTTTGCTAGCTGCTCTTTTAAGACATAAAATTTTACTTATCCAATGGTCACCGTCCCACCGCCGACTAGGACACCGCCGCAATTGACAGGGTCTCCGGACCGTGTGGCGGGTTTTCCATCAAAGAAAACCGTGCCGGAACCTGCCGCAATGGCACGCCCGTGCTTGGGTGAATTAGGCTTATCATGAGGCTCCAAAGGATCTCCCACTCGAGCTGCTGGCTTTCCATCAATAGTTATCGTTGGAGAAGCCGCAATAATGGGTGTAGGTGGATAGCCATCATGGTCTGTTCCTATGTCATTCAGCTTTGCTGCATTTCCCATGGGAGTCTCCTTTTACTATCTGGTCACAACGAGTTTGCCGTCTATAAGTGAAAAATAGCAGTTGTAGAAATACACCTCTCCATCTCGCCGTCTGTAATCAAGAGGGGGTGCTCCATATTTATCGACAAGTCGTGCCAGTTTACCGTCTTTATAAAGTTTCAGCTTATAGTCGCTCCAGTTAGGTAGAGGTGCTCCAGAAACTCCTTTTGAAAACTCGTCTGGAAAGTCTGTCGTTTTAAAATAAAATTCAGGACCTAGAAGATCTGCAACAGCACGTTCTTGCATGGCTAACCATACTGTTTTTTTAAATGATTCATAATCATTGTTCTTAAACATTAAGCCCATTTTTATGTAGGCGTCTTGCAGTCTGCTATATGTTCTAGCAGAATCAGGTAGTGGGGTTGCTTTTGTCCATGTCCATTCCGGAAGATTTTGTAATGTTATTTCACGAGTCATAAGAAAATCTAGCTCATCCTCCGTTTGATACCCACCCTCCTCTACATTAAGAGTTTTTATATCTTTGAGGATATTCTTTAGATGTTATACTAGTTGGATATCCTTTTTGGTCGACAGTGGCAGTAATACTTGTCAATTCAATTGAGTCATCTGGAAAGTTGGCTGTAAGTGTAATGTCGCAAGATGTTTTTTTATCATATGTAAAAGGAGAAAAGAGAAGACCAATTTCATTTTTACCATTTTCTAAAAATGCTGAAACCAAGATACTTGTTTTGACTGTGCCGGAATCAAATGAAAAATTGTCAAATACGGGAATTCCATTGACAGTTGCTTCGCAATAACCAGCATGTGTTTGAATCGACAATATATATTTGGCAGTCACCATATCCGGGGTAATAGTCGGAGCTATTGTTTCCATCTGATACTCTTTTGAATCTGTCTTACAGCTTACAAGAAAAAACAAAGTAACTAGCAATAATATAAGCATCCCAGTTTGTTTCATTCTACGTATCTCCTAAACACTATAAAGCCAGCAGGCGATTCGGGTCATTCCAATACTCTTTATCAAAAGTTACTGGAGTTGAGTTAGGTAAAAAATGTACTCGACACTGTGGAAATACTTTATAGATTTGCCATCGCTCATTTTTTGTAGTGCTAAATTCCGATATTTTTTTTGCCCACCTGCATTTCGTTTTCTTCCTAACTTTTTAGGCTTGGCAACTTTTTTATTACCCGCCATGGCTCCATCCACCTTTAAAGTTACCTCAGCCTCCATCTCTTTATGGAATAAAACTAATTCTAACTCGCCTGCTTTATACAGGGCTAATAAAAAAAGCAGCCTTTGCTAGCTGCTTTTTTAAGACATAAAATTTTACTTATCCAATGGTCACCGTCCCACCGCCGACTAGGACACCGCCGCAATTGACAGGGTCTCCGGATCGTGTGGCGGGTTTTCCATCAAAAAAAACTGTACCGGAACCTGCCGCAATGGCACGCCCATGCTTAGGGGAGTTAGGCTTGTCATGTGGCTCCAAAGGGTCGCCTACTCGCGCTGCTGGCTTTCCATCAATGGTTATTGTTGGAGAAGCGGCAATAATGGGTGTTGGCGGATAACCATCATGGCCTGTACCTATGTCATTCAACTTTGCTGCGTTGCCCATGGGTGTCTCCTTTTCTATCTGGCCACAACGAGTTTGCCGTCTATGAGTGAAAAATAGCAGTTGTAGTAGTATACCTCTCCATCTGGTCGTCTGTAATTAAGCGGAGGGAGATCATATTGATCGACAAGTCTTGCCAGCCTACCACCTTTATAGAGCTTTAATTTATAGTCGCTCCAATTTGTTGTGGGCACACTAGAGACACCTTTGGAGAATTCATCTGGGAAATCTGTGGTTTCAAAATAAAATTCAGGGTCTAGGAGATCTGCCACTGCTCGTTCTTGCATGGCTAGCCAGATTGCTTTTTTAAAAGAGTCGTAGTCATTGTTTTTGAACATTAACCCCAGCTTTATGTAGGCGTCCTGCAATTTCGCATAAGTTTTAGAAGAGTCTTGCAAAGAGGTTGCCTTCGTCCAAGCCCATTCTGGAAGACTCTGCAGTGTAATTTCGCGAGTCATAATGAAGTCTACTTCATTTTCTTTTAGGTACTTCCCTTCTCGCACAGGTGAAGTTTTATATTTTTGGGGGTATTCCTCAGAGGTTCTGCTGGTTGGATACCCATTTTTATCCAAACTAGCTGTAATACCAGTTAATTCAATGGATTTATCTGGAAAATTTGCAGAAAGTTGAATTTTACAGGATGCTTCCTTATTGTTTTCAAATGGAGTGAAAAGAATACTAATTTCATTTTTACCATTTTCTAAAAAAGCTGACGCCAAAAGGCTTGTATTAATTGTCCCAAAATCATGAGCCAAGTTATCAATTATGGGGATTCCATTAACTGTAACTTCACAAAAGGCTGAATGGGTTTCAAATGATAAAATATATTTAGCAGTCACCATATCCGGGGTAATAGTTGGAGCTACTGTTTCCATCTGATACTCTTTTGGATCTGTCTTACAGCTAACAAGAAAAAACACCGTAACTAGCAATAATAAAATCTTCCCAGTTTTTTTCATTCTACGTGCCTCCTAAACACTATAAAGCCAGCAGGCGATTCGGGTCATTCCAATACTCTTTATCAAAAGTTACTGGAGTTGAGTTAGGTAAAAAATGTACTCGACCCTGTGGAAATACTTTATAGATTTGCCATCGCTCATTTTTTGTGGTGCTAAATTCCGATATTTTTTTTGCCCATTTGCATTTCGTTTTTCTTTCTAACTTTTTAGGCTTGGCAACTCTTTTATTACCCGCCATGGCTCCATCCACCTTTAAATTTACCTCAGCCCTCATCTCTTTATAGAATAAAACTAATCCTAACAGCCTGCTTTATAGGGCTAATAAAAAAAGCAGCCTTTGCTAGCTGCTCTTTTAAGACATAAAATTTTACTTATCCAATGGTCACCGTCCCACCGCCGACTAGGACACCGCCGCAATTGACAGGGTCTCCGGATCGTGTGGCGGGTTTTCCATCAAAGAAAACTGTACCGGAACCTGCCGCAATGGCACGCCCGTGCTTGGGTGAATTAGGCTTGTCATGTGGTTCCAAAGGATCTCCCACTCGCGCTGCAGGCTTTCCATCAATGGTTACCGTTGGAGAAGCTGCAATAATGGGTGTTGGCGGATAGCCATCATGGCCCGTACCTATGTCATCCAGCTTTGCTGCATTACCCATGAGGTGTCTCCATGCTTTTTATCGAGCTATTACAAATTGTTGACCATCAAATCTGAAACGAGGACGATACCCAATATAATCAGAGTCATCACCATTTTTAATAAAATGAATAAGGGGTACACCATCACTAAAAAGCTCAACAATTTTTCTGTTAAAGGAGTAATAGTATCGAACATTATCAAATGAAAGAGGTGCTAACGATAGTTCTGGATTTTTCAAAAGCTCTTCAAAATCTAATGATTCAAGAATGACCTCTGGAGATGTCCCACCTGCTTCTGCACTTTCAAAGAGAAATTCATGGTGCAATTCTTTCAATTTTTTTAAAATCTTTTCGATTAAATGCATCCCAAAGCTCTTTATATGCGGAAAATAACGGTGTGCTTCGCTGTTCGGAAAGCGAGGAGGAGTACCCATCTTTTTTTGATAAAACAGGAGAGTCGACCCAGTTCCAGCGACTGTAGTCTTGTGTTATATCAAAAAACTGCTCCAAGTGATAAACAATCCGACTTGGGTCTTCTCTAAGTTGCACATTCGTTTCCTTTACAATAGATCCAAAATCTGTGTTAAATTCTGATGTCATCTTTATTGCTTGCATTGATGAATTAAACTTAACATCATCAGTTGGGTAATAGTTAACTCCTCCAAATATTTTTGTTTCATGGGTGACACGGTTTCTCCCTGCAAGGGAAACCTTACAAAAACTATCAGGAACAAATTGGCCGTTACCGTTAAAAGGAGCAACAAAAACGTGTAACTCATTGTTAGTAGGTCTCAAGTACTCTCCTATGGAAAGCTCCATCTGAAAAGAATCATCCGAACTATCGCTTATTATATGAACGCCATTGATTTTGACTGTCATCTTACAGTTGCTTTTTTCAATTATCAGGTCATACGATATCTTTTGTGGAGTAAATTCTTTAGCGCGTCCCATAATTGCTATTCCAATAAAAAAAGAAATAAGTAATAAGAAAACAAAATTATTTCGTGTAAATATTCTTCGTAATGTTAATTTAAATTTCATATCTATGTCTCATTAATTGATAATTGTATGTATTTGGTGGGGATTAGCGAGAGATAATAAATTTTTCATCGACAAGCCTAAAGTGAGGTACATATGATATGTAATCCGTTTCATCGCCATTCCGAATAAAACGGATTAATCCTCCCGCATTAGTTAATGTGACAAGTTTTTTGTCCAATGAATACGAATAGCACAAATCGCTAAAAGACAACGTCCCTAACGAGAGCTCTGGATCGTTAAAAAAAGAAGAAAAACTTAAAGATTCGAAGTAATCGTTAGGTGATATTCCACTTGCTTCTGCGGATTCAACAGAAAACTCTTCATGTAGCTTTTCAAGCCAATCCAAATCTTTTTTATTAAAGGCATTCCACAACTGCTCATAACTATCAAACAATGCTGTCCGTAATTTATACGGAAGGGGGCTACTGTCACCATTTTGCCTAGAAAGTTCCAGAGAATTAGCCCAATTCCAGACTTTGTACTCTGAATTAATATCGAACCCTTGAACCGCGATGTAGTGATTAGAATCATCATTAAAAACAATATCCGTAGCGTTTCTTGGCTTTCCAAGATGCTGATTTATTAATGGCAATTGCTTGATAGCTGTTAATGAAGCGTTACGCTGATGATCTCTAGTTGGGAAATAATGAATTCCAGCAAATGCACTAAGCTGCTCTGTTTCAAAGCGATCTCTGGCAGCAAGTGTTACCTTACAGTAGCAAGAATCATCGACAAATTCAGTCGCTCCTTCGATGGGATACATAACTAATCGTAATACATTATTTGTTGGCTTAAGATATTCACCCACGCCTATAAGACAGTAAATAGGACCATCCTCATCACAGCGAATGACACAAAAACCATTAATATAAATTTCAAACGCAACATTATTTGTATCAACATCAATACGATAATCGAGTTTTTGTAGAGTCATCAGTCTTGAATCCTTAAGCATCAATAATGTAGTGAGGTGGATTATCACTTTTTTCTGCCCAAACAACGTCAGCTGTTAGGAATTCATACCCTACATCACCAGAAACAGTCTCACTCGCGAGCTCTTCTGAAAGATCTTCTTCAGACTTTTTGCTTGTGGTATATTTCCCAGCTTTAACACGAATAGAAAAATGAGAACGTATGCCTTCATGATTGAACACGACACCAACACCTTTTTCATCAAAAACCAAACTACTTTTGACTGCTGTTTTTGTGTTTGCCTCGGCCATCAATTGTCCTTTTACACATAATATTTTCACACCTGCTTCTACCCCAGCTCTTATTTGCAGGCTGAGCTTGCTTCCCATCTCTCCCTTAAACTCTTCTTCATTATTTTTACTGACTAGAGTCCCTTCACCATTAATCACTTCCCCCGTTAATACAACATCAATATAAAATAACCCGTACATGTCATTTTTTCTTGCGCCGCGCTCAACTCTTTCCTTCATCTCTTGTAACTGATCCCTTAATTCTTTCCATGCCTTGCCCCCTGCGGGACTTCCTAAGAGAGTAATTAAGACACCAATAACATCTATAACAATCTCAGCACCGATAAGAGGAGCCATTTTTAACGCATAATTATACTCAAAATAAGGAGCATCATTTTGACATTTTAATTCCTTGAATCCTGACAGCTCAAGCTGAGGTGGAATTATTGTGAGCTTTTTTATTAGCCCGCCCTCATTCTTATTCCCACCCAGTACATGGTTTCCTATTTTTTTAAAGAGTTCAGAAGTCTTATGTGTAAGAGATTTTTTATGTTTAAGCCTTGAATCAGATTGTACCAACGTACAATCACTTTTTTTTGTTTTATCTCCAATGGAAACTGTACTTTCGAATACTACATTAAAATCTTCTGGATAAATCTCTTTCCCAATATCTTTCCATTTCTTCTTATTGGCTTTTTTCTGTAACTTAAGAGCATCTTCTCTACTATATTCATGTCTCTTCTTTATTCTTCCATTTGCCTCTGCATTTACCTTGCTTCCAAGTGTAATTTTTCCATCCAACTTGTACTTAGGGTACATCTTAAGAGTAGTTGTCTGAACAGTGCCAGAACAGTCAGTTGTTGTTGAAATAAATTCTTTTGGTAATATTTTTTCAGGAGATCTCTCTAAGGCTAGCTGTAGCCATTCCCATGGATCTAGCTCTCTTAAAAATTTTTCCCCATCGTATGACAGTTTATATGTCTCAGACAACTTAGCTGGAGTAAGCCGAGCAAGCTCCGTATCCCCCTCTTTATCATTTTTTTCTAAAATAATAGTCTCAGGACAATTCGCTAATACACAAACTCCGTTGGGAATAAGTACTGATGTTATGGAAACTTTTTCATTATCTAGAAAAGTAAGTTCTTTGTTAGCACCAGAGCTGTTCGGATAATCAATATTTGCCCCCTCAGGAAAACCCGACATTGTATACCCAGCTGTACAATGGGGTGGCTGATGACATGCAAAACACATTATTTCATTACTTTTTTCTTTTTCTGCCATAACGGTTGTCTATAATCCTATTAGTGACTGACATGCTTTCCCAGCTCGAACCCATCCGACAGTGCCGTCGTCCTCCGCTAGATCAAAAAAAGAACGAGGGATCTCATCAAAATCATAATATTCTTTTTCAATCAAACAGAGTGAGGTTTCCCTAACGGTCTTAGGCAAAGTGATATCCTGACTTTTAAAGTAGTCGAATAAACGGTGAGCATACTCTAGAAAATTAACATGAGGAACAGCTGCAGATGATGATGCCGCGTCCTCCATCAGTTGTGCCAATTTAATTACAAAATTCCTTTCGAACTCTTGGTTCATTATTTCAACCTGTTCTTCTGTAAGAGTAAGGGTTGAAACCGTTGACTGAGCATCCTGCGGATACTGTGCTCGTCGTTCAGCAAAGGTCTCAGCACGCTCGTTCCCTTCAAAGGAAATACCTATTTTTTCGATAGGTCCCATGAAAGAATGTAGCTCCCAATCGGTAAGGGCAGACGTTAATAGCCAAAGATTCCTTGGATCATAGAATCTAAAAAATACAGGCTTGTCACTGTCTGGCAGTAATACATATAAGTACTTACGTAAGTGACTACGGATGCTCTTCAAATCAGCATCAGTCGTGATATAGATACCCCATGGGGTTTCTCGGGTATTAAGCCATTCTTGAACTTCTTCTGTTACAAGAACAACATAAGGAGCAATATCAACTAAGTTCGGTTGCACTGGCGGGGCATAAAGGCACACAGCTGGTGGATCGAGTTCTGCGAGCATAGGCATCAGCTCTTCTTCCGATGCCCCATCGATTATTGCATATAATTTTTCGTTACTCACAATCCCCCTCCAATGGACAATGTTTTACAAACATGCTGCCTTCTCCTGCTGCGCTTTTCAGGATTTCAGGATTCGCTGGTAATGCAAGACTCCCCGCGCCCCCTCCAGAGTTCAAATTGATTGCTGCACCTTTAATATCAACACCACCCGGATGAATAACCACAAAGCTTCCGCCAACTTTTAACGTGATTTTTGTGTCACTCTGGAAGGTCATTTCACCATCAATTTTAACTCCGAGTGCGCCCTTAATATGCTGGGACTTATCACCCTTAACAGTTAACCCGCTATCACCCTCAATAAGTTCAATATAATTTCCGGTTGTCTTGTGGTCTTGTTTACCATCGACCGTAACTTTCCTATCTTTAGCAACAACCAAATTTTCATTATTCCCCACACTTGTGGATCTATCGAAATCGACACGCTCGTTTTTTGAGTTAAGAACTTTTATATCCATGTTCTTTTGCGCATGAATGAATATTTCTTCTTTATCGGCCTCATCTTCAAAGCGAAGTTCGTTAAATCCTTCGCCCTTATGGGTGTCAGTTCTCAGAACCGTCATAGTTTTATGAGCCGGAAGAGGATACGGTGACTTGTTTCGTGCGTGGTAAGTACGGCCAGTAATAATTGGTTGATCGGGGTCACCTTCTAAGAAACTAACGATAACTTCGTGTCCAATACGAGGGATTGCAACTATACCGTACTGTCCACCTGCCCATCCTTGGGAGACTCGAATCCAACAACTGCATGTTTCGTCGCTATTCGTATTATATCTATCCCATGGAAAATAAACCTTTACGCGGCCATGTTCATCACAAAAAATTTCCTCGCCTTCAGGGCCTACAACAGTGGCTATCTGCGGCCCGTCTACGCGAGGTTTTGGGTTTGGCGTTGGTTTCCACTGACGATGATCTGGAATCACTACAAACTCATTATTATATGTTGTAGAACCCGATGTTCCGGCTTCTTCAAGAGCTTGAGGCTGAGTTCCAAAGTGGGAAACGCCAATAGTAAACCAATCGCGGTTACAAGAGTCGCTGGGGTGTTCTTTTAAGGAAAACTTAAAGCCAGAAATGAGCTCAGGGTAATTGCTTAACCCTTTAGCTGTAAGTGCTTCACTGCGAAGAGACTCAAGCCTGAATTGAGTAAATTTTTGTCCAAGGCTGTCTTCTTTGAATCGGCCTGGATAGTCATAATGTTCGTATGTCGAACGCTGAAAGTCTAACTCGCTCCCAAAAAAGTCGTGTTGAAGACTATTTCTCGGGTTTAAAAAACTGTAGTCTTTCAACTCTGCAGAGGAAGAACAAATTTTAGCTTGCTGCGTGAAACCTCTGACAAATGCACCTGTACTCATACCGCCAGATTGAGTGTTATACTCCAATTCGTTGGGCAACATCGGCGCTTGTTTGGTGTCGTCAGAAAAGATTATGATGTGAGAACTTTCAGAATGCTCAAAGTAGTAATACATTCCTTCTTCTGCTGCTAACCGCTGAACAAATTCGAGGTCAGATTCTCGATATTGCACGCAGTAATCACGGACTTTCGGTTCTTTCGTGAGACCAAAGGCAAGTTCCTGTATTCCCATTTCTTGTAAAATGAGCTGAATAATTTCTTGAGCAGGCTGCTGCTGAAACATTCTTGTATTTTGGCGTAAAGCTAGACGGGCTATAGATGGCACCAACGTGACTTCATACATGGTATGATGATGCCCAGTGTCGCCCTGACGGAATTCGCTGATAATGCCGTGCCGCACCTGCACCATCTTACCGTTAATCCATATTCTCAAGATACCAAATCTATCCACTGTTTGCGTAGGAACAATATCTTCTAGCCGACTGGCAAGTTTAAGATGGAAATGGAACGGAGAAGAAAGAGTTTCCATTCCAGAAAACTCTAAAACACTGAACGTATCGTCCGCCAGCCCATCAACCTGAAAAGTGAATTGCAATCCGGTATTTATCGCCATGTGTGTACTCTTTTCTCTAAGGTTTCTAAATCTATGGGGCGAACAACCACGACCCGTTTACAGTAAGACCCGCACAATCATAGAGAATGTGCGGGTCTGTATAATTCGTATTCGATAAAATTATGCTACAGGAGCACGCCAGTCATCAGAACCAGAAGTTCCAGCAACGGTGTGTTCCCAGTCAATTTTACGGTAAGCGAGAGCTACATTAATAAGCTGTGTAAATTCTTTACTCTGCGCATCCTGACAATGTGGCATGTCGAAGTTAACATCCACGATTGTTGCGTCGGTGAGCGTGGTGGTGAAGAAGTGCTCCTGCTTACCTTCAATGGAAGTGCGGTACCATTTCAGAGTAACAGTCGGAAGCATTTCGCCGGAAGCAAGGGCGTTGTACATAAGCGGAACAGCTTTGTTGAGTGCTACAGTAAAGCGGAAAGGCTTATGCATACGCTGACCGGAAGGCTGACCGGACTGAGGATCGGTAGGAACAGTAACAATGTGTTTGAATTCCTGCACGAGCATTTCATCTTCATGACCTTCTACGTAGATGTTACCTACGGAGTCAGCAGTAAAAGCGCCTGCAGTAATGTTGCCCTGAGTTTTACCTTCGATAGCGATATAACAAGGAGTTGGCATAATATTTCCTTTTAAAAAAAGTTTTAGAATTACGCCTTCTCTATCAAGTTATGTGCCAAAGTATATTTTGGCTCTATTGCTCTCTTTCAAAAGGAAACAAAAAGAGATGAGCAACTTGTTGCCAAAAAAATAGGCAACTTATTGCCACATAAGCAACTTGTTGCCTATTTTAGTAATAACACTACCTTCATTTATTATGTCCTTCCAAAATTATGAGCCTGTAAATCAAGAATATCTGTGCCGTTAGGTACTATTCAGCGAATATTTAAAGAAGATATCTTTTTGCAAAAATGGGGACAAAGTGGAGATGATTTAACTGAAGGCATAAAAAAAAGCGTTCACAACAATTTATAAAAATCGTTGTAAACGCTTAATTTTCTTTTGGTACCCGGGGCCGGAATTGAACCGGCACGGCCGTGAGGCCGAGAGATTTTAAGTCTCTTGTGTCTACCTATTCCACCACCCGGGCACAGAAAAGGTGAGCACTTCTATACCGCTAAAGGCGATATCGTCAACCTCATTCATGCACTTTTTTTATTTTTTTTTCGTAAGCTATGCGCATGTTCCAGATGAAATATCAATTCCAGACTCTTTCCATGTCCCTTTTTCAAACTGGTAGAGATGGGATATTTCAAGATTCTTCTGGATGGCAAACAAACGAGCTAATGTCTGAACAGGAAAAAATGGAACAACAGCATCGCAGATAGTATGCAACACCCCTTCATCATAGTCAGTTAGAACAAATTGAATTCGCAACCCATCATCAAGACCAAAAAAGTCTATATGATCTGCTCCGCATACGTGCAGAGTGTCCGCGAGCTTTTCTTTAAGCTCATCCTCACACTCTATAAGTTCAGCATAACTCAGATCCGGATTGTATTGAACATAACCTAAAACTTCGCAATCAAATGTTGCCATCAATGACTCCTGCTTTATGAAATATCAAAACTATACAAGCCATCACATGAACGTTATGTCAACAGCATATATAACATTTACACAACAACGTACACTTTTTTGAATACTAAGTATTGTTGGCTGCACATAAAAAAGCTCTGTTCTCTCAACGAGAACAGAGCTTTTTCATTCATATACTAATTAACGCATTTCACTAATCAAACTATTCAACCGTTCTGCAAGGCTGGCAAGCTCTGTGACTGCACTTGTTGACTGCACCATTGCCTGAGATGTTTCAAATGAGATTTTATTAATCTCTTCGGTTGCGCGGGAAACCTCTTCAGCCGCAGCGGACTGTTCTTCTGCAGCTGTCGCAATAACTCGAACCTGATCGGCAGAATCATTCGCGTAGGAAAGAATACTGCCAAGCAGTTCACCTGAACGATGAGCCTGCGCGGTGCTTCTTTCAACAGCTTCTACAGTACGCTGCGCCTCTTCCATATTCTGCTGTGTAACCTGCTGGATAGACGTAATCGCCGCACCAACCTGATCCGTTGCATTCATGGTGTTTTCAGCAAGCTTTCTCACTTCATCAGCAACCACGGCAAAGCCACGCCCTGCATCACCTGCACGGGCAGCTTCAATTGCTGCGTTCAGTGCAAGCAGGTTGGTCTGATCCGCAATGTCATTGATGACATTCATTACTTCACCAATAGAAGCAACCTGCCCTGTCAGCTCTTCCATACTTACAGTCAACTGGTGAGAGATTGTATCAACAGCGCCGATAGTCGCTAGAACTTCCTGCACTGCTTCCGCGCCGTCCTGCGCTGTCGCACGGGTCTGTTCAGAGTTTTCCGCAGCATGTGATGCATTTTGAGCCACTTCAAGCACTGTCGCATTCATTTCTTCCATAGAAGTGGCGGTTTCCGATGCGCGTTCACGCTGGATGTCCGCCCCTTTGCTGGATTGTTCAATCTGTGCAGACAGCTCCTCCGCTGCGGAAGAAAGCTGGCTGCTGATATCTACTGCGTTCTCTGCGAGATCACGCATTTTGCGTTGCGCTTTTGTAATATCAGTCTGATCCACAATAATCTTGAGTGCACCGACAACTTCGCTTTCAACACGGATAGGAATAGCAGAGAAGATTGCGTGAGAACCTTCACCGTTGATCAACAGATCCGCCTCTGAAGCCTCTTCAACCCCACTCTCAATGGTTCGGTCACAAACACAGCGATCTGTACGGCAATCTGTGGAATTAAGCGTATCGAAACACTTGTTCCCTGCAACACGTTCTGGGACAACTCCTGCCCCGACATGCGTACCAAACTTGTTCATGAACAATATATTCGAGTTTGTATCAACAGACATCAGTACCATCGGCATAACATCAAGGAACTCCACAAACACATCACACAAGGCGTTAGTGTTATGAATAAGCTCTTCATACCCGCCTTTAAATTGTGTGGCGTCTCCACGCTCCCGTAGATTACCATGACTGATTGCCGCACTCACAGCTTCCACTGTTCCGGTTACTTCACGTAACGTATGAGGGATTGCCTGTGCTGCCGCAGCAAGCTGTCCGAGTTCATCATTTTGATTAATACTCAATGATGCATCAAAATTGCCGCGGGCAATCTGTTTTGAAAATTCAACAACACGTCCTAACGGTCGAGTAATGCTGATCGCAATCAAATATGCAAACACAGCAACAATCAAACCGATTACTAACGAAACAATCCAAACATTTTTCTTCAGTAGTGCAACAGGCGTAGTGACTTCCGCTTGATCAATCTCAGCGATAAGTGCCCATGTAGAAGAACCGAACTCGACAGGAGTATACGCAGAAAGCACCGTTGACCCTTTGTAGCCAACAATCTCTTTCGTACCGCTCTTGCCGGACAAGGCGAGCTTAGTCGCTTCAGTATCCACACCGTTCTTTTTAACAGATCCAGCAAAAGAAGCCGCTACGTTTCGCGTGTCAGGATCAAGAAAAGTTCGGGAGCGCATTTTGTTATCGCTACCCACAATATAACACTGGCCTGTTTTTCCCATGCCAGCGCGTTGCTTCATAATTTTATTGATGGAATCAAGAGACATCTGAAGTCCGACAATGAACTGCACTTCACCATCTTTCACGACAGGCTGCGCAAGGAACGCATACGGCAGTCCATTACTCGGCCCATACGGGGCAAAGTCACTGATGGCTGTCTGACCGGTTTCCAGTACTTTTTTGAACACTTCACCAAATTTACTGTTGGAGAATTCACCGGTTTTAATATTGGTGTGATAATCTGCTTCGCGTAAGACGCTATAAAAAATATAGCCGTCTTTCTGAACAAGGAATAGATCTGCGAAGCCACTCTCAGCTGCAAAATCTTTTAGCAAACTAGAGCCATCAGCACTTTCGTTTGCCAAAACTTCTTCAAGATTTGTTTTGATAACAAGTGCCCATTTCACACCGGTTATTAGCAGCGGCTTTACAAGCACCATGCAAAGAGTACCAACGCTATCCACATACAAGCCTTCTAGGGGTTCGCCTGTTTCTTTTACCGTGTTGAGATAATCTGTAGAAACTTCCTTTCCAATACCAAACTCGCCATCGCCCATGGTAAAAAGCGTACTACGTAAGGTAGGTATCTTACCTTCAAGCGAAATAAAGTATGCTTCACCAGTCTCACCAAGACCGGTTCTGTCCTGTGCGATATGGTTCATTGCAGAATCGGGGATAGCTGCCGCAATATAACCACTCAGGTTACTTCGGGCATCAATAAGGCGGGTAATGACGAACGCCATAGGCGCGCCATCAGCAGGGGCATACGCTTCAAAATCTGCTAATTTGCTGCGATGAGACTGTGTGCTGATATCCTGAAACGCCTTGCCGAGTGCTGTGCTTTTCAGCTTACCTGTTGCAAGGCTTTCACCAAGGTCACTCCCCTTCTTAGAAGAATAGACAATCTCACCAGCTTCACTAATCAGCAGAACATCTTCCCAGCCATTCTTTCTGCACAAGTTGCGTATCCGCCAACCTGATGACATGTCCAGCTTGCTCCAGTCCTGAGAATCTCTGGAACCAGTATTAGAAAGCTGAGTAAACGAGTATGCAATTCTGTTTAAATCAGAATCACGACCAAGCATTGTAATCTTAGAGAACTGTTCTATAAAATATCTTTCTATTTCTTTGGCTCTCTGGCTTTCAATAATATGCATCTTATCAGAAGCAGAATCTTCTAAGTGACTAACAGTGCCTACAAGACCACGTAATGCACTTTTCCAATCTTCTTGAATTTCAAAAACGTTTAGCTTTTTTGATTCTTTAACCGTTTCCAGCTGTGCATAAGCCTGTTGCATTAATGCATCGGATGCGCTGTTACTAGATATCCACCCTATAACAACGAGTGGGAGAAGACCCACTGCGAGGAAATAACCAATTAATTTTGGTTTCATTGAAATGTTAGACAATAGTTTCATGTCACCCCCCGAGGTTCTGTAAAAGAATGTGTCAAAAAGCGTAATAGTTGTATCGGCGCAATAATTGTAAAATTAAACTTTTACTTAGTGTTACATTATTACACGAGTACATTACTTTTTAATTTAAAAGCAACGTGCGATTCTGCACAGCCAATACTGACACCTATATTCATTCTCAAATATTCCACTTCAACTGTGACAACACCTCTCAACACCCTCTTCTCACAAGCAGCTTCTACAAATGCTACTCTGCAATCGTTATCTTCTAGCCCTGTGCATAGCCATCTGGTAAACACCTGCACATGTCATCGATAGAAAAAAATACCAACGCCAACGGAAAGCTTGTTGTTCTCGGGTTAGACGGTCTTCCACTGTCTCTAGCTAAACGCCTCGCTGCTTCAGGCCGATTCCCTGCCCTTGCACGGCTTACTGCAAGCGCAACAGAAATGCAGGCCGAGCTACCGGAACTCTCACCCGTAAACTGGACAAGCTTTTACACAGCAGCAGACCCCGGAGAACACGGAGTCTACGGATTTACCAGAATCCACAGCCGAGACTACACCATGGGGCTCTGCAACTTTGAGCAACCACAGCATCCGACTATCTTTGATAGGCTTGCAGAAAAAGGACTCCGCACGCGTAGTATTAACCTACCGAACACATATCCGGCGCGCCCAATCAAAGGGATGCTTATTTCAGGCTTTGTCGCGGATGAACTGTCACAAGCGGTTTACCCAAAATTTTTGCTCAACATGCTCGGCTCAGATTTTTTGCTCGAAGCAGACACAACAACAGGTGCTACTGACCCAGCGTTCCTGCTTGATCAACTACGCAAAACACTCACAGCAAGAAAACACGCCTTTTCTCTACTATGGAAAGACGGCGCATGGGATCTTTTCATATTTGTGCTCACAGAAACAGACCGCCTCTTCCATTTTCTCTACGATGCAGTGGAAGAAGCAGATCACCCGTGGCACAAAGAGTGCCTAGGCTTACTGGAAGAATGGGATGCTCTGATTGGTGAATTTCTCGATGCCTACGACACACTGCCAGAGCCAAAACGGCTCATGTCACTAGCAGACCACGGCTTTACGCGGCTCATCACAGAAGTTGACGTTAACGCCTTACTGCGACAAATGGAGCTATTCAAAACGCATTTGCCACCAGAGGCATGCAGCGAGCTTGATCCTCAACAGATATCTGCGCACTGCAAAGCTTTTGCACTTGACCCGGGGCGTATTTACATCCACGCTGCCAGTCGATTTGCGAACGGCAGTGTTGCGGATTCAGACGTTTTTGCGCTAGAACAACACATCACAGAACGTCTCATGTCCGTGACCTACAACGGTCAGCCTGTGTTCAAGAAAATTCACAAAGGGCGCGAGCTCTATACCGGTAAAATGGCACAGTTTGCGCCTAACCTCGTATGTGAGTCCGTCGCTGGATTTGATCTCAAAGCCAAATTCAACAGACGCGAACCATTTGGATTTTTTGGACGTACCGGAACGCACACAGTGCAAGACACCTTCTTTTATGATAGCCAAAACGCACAGCCTCAACGCGTGCGAGATGTTGGCACTGAAATTTTACGACATTTTCAGCTTACTGAAAGGTAACAACTTTGATGCTTCTTTTGTTTTTGTGAGATGCTGAGCAGCTAGATGCCTTCGGCGAACCTACGGTGTTTGCCTCCGGCGGCTTAAGAACCCTGTTACACTGTCGCTATCTGTAATCTCTTATTCTTCGAGAACAGCTACCGCTTTGAAAAAGGGCTTCTTAAGAATCTCCTAAAACTTTTATCTGCGAGATTCGCCCGTTTTTTATGCAGCCTCGCGGCTTTTGCACCACCACCTTTTAGTTAACAAAAACATATTGTTATCAAACCTTCAGCCTCTCTAGTCTACAAGTTAGATTTTTAAGAAGGGGGCTGAAGGAGCTTCCCGTTACAACACTTCTGCCGTTCTTGAACAATACAAGTAGCGTGCAAAGGCGATTGAACAACGGAGTCTCATAATCGGCAAAGCCAAAAAAATTTTCATACGCTCTCGGCGCCCTTACCTTTTTCAGGAGGGGGAGTGCAGAGGGGGAACCTCGTTTTTTTGAAAAACGGGGTTCCCCCTCTGCCCGCCGGAGGCATAAAAAAAAGACCATCATGATCGATTACAAAAATGAATTGAACCCTGCCCAGTACGATGCGGCAACCACACTTGAAGGCCCTATGCTTGTTATTGCGGGCGCCGGTTCCGGCAAAACCCGTACGCTTGTGTACCGTCTTGCAAACATGATCGAGCAAGGCGTATCGCCTCACGAGATCTTACTGCTCACCTTTACCCGCAAAGCCTCGCAAGAGATGCTGCATCGCGCCACAGAATTGCTTGGACACTCTGTCGGCAACATTACCGGCGGCACTTTCCATGCTTTCGCGTACTCTGTTCTGCGTCAGAATCCTCCGGCAGAATATCAGGGATCGCTTTCCATTATGGATTCTGCGGACGCTAGTGGTGCGCTTAAATACTGCAAAGATATGCTTGCAGTAGGCAAAGGCGACAAGTCATTCCCTAAGATCAAGACTGTTATGGGAATGCTCTCCAAGAGCCGTAACAAGGAAATTGAACTACACGACATCCTGCGCCGTGAAGCATTTCACCTTGCTGCATACCGTGACGACATTGCCAGCATTGGCTCAGAGTACGAACAGTACAAGTCACAGCATGGTCTACTCGATTATGATGATCTGCTTTTCAAACTTGAACAGCTTCTTACCGTGAATAAAGATGTCCGCGAATACTACCAGAAGCGCTTCAAGTACATAATGGTAGACGAATATCAGGATACCAACCTCGTTCAGGCACGCATTGTTCGCCTCCTCGCAGGCGGTCACGGTAACATTATGGCTGTTGGCGATGATGCGCAGTCTATTTATGCATTCCGTGGCGCAAACGTGCAGAACATCCTTGATTTTCCAAAGCTGTTCAAAGGCTGCAACATGGTTAAGCTGGAAGAAAACTACCGTTCCATCCAGCCTATTCTCGATTTAACCAACGCCATTCTTGCAGATGCACCGCAGGCATTCCAAAAAAATCTGTTCTCAAACAAAAAAGATGGAAGAAAGCCGGAAGTGCTTATTCCTCTTTCTGACCTGACACAGGCTAAAATGGTTGTGGATAAAATCGGCAAGCTTCGCAAGAAGTACCAGAACAAGGAAATTGCAGTCTTGTTCCGCGCTGGCTACCAGTCCTACCATGTGGAAGTTCAGCTCAATAAACTAGGCTTGAAATTCCGTAAATTCGGTGGACTAAAATACTCCGATGCTGCGCACGTTAAGGACATCATGAGCTACGTACGTCTGCTCATGAACCCTCTCGACTTACCAGCATTCCAGCGCCTTACTGCCAACATCAAGGGCGTAGGCCCAAAGACTTCTATTCGAATTTATGAAGCTACACAGGCTGAAGATCCGAGCAAACTGAAAAAAGCGCTCGTACGCTACCCCGATCTACGCGAAGACCTCGACCTGATCGATTCCTTACGCCGTCAACGCCTTGAGCCTGTTGAGCTACTTGAAGAAGTGCTTGAACATTACAAGCCGAAGCTCAAGCTTATCTATCCAGATGACTATCCACGTCGTGAACATGGTCTTGAACAGCTTGTGCAGATTGCGTCCGGCTATTCAGACATCGACCTCTTCTTATCCGATATGTCTCTGGAAGATCCGACACAGAAGAAGGAAGACGAGGATCAAGATATCATCACCCTGTCCACAATCCATTCAGCAAAAGGTTTGGAATGGGACGCA
Source organism: Halodesulfovibrio sp. MK-HDV (assembly GCF_009914765.1). Lineage (NCBI taxonomy): Bacteria > Pseudomonadati > Thermodesulfobacteriota > Desulfovibrionia > Desulfovibrionales > Desulfovibrionaceae > Halodesulfovibrio > Halodesulfovibrio sp. MK-HDV. Next base: position 117,322 of record NZ_WYDS01000007.1, read on the forward strand.
GTACTCATTATCGATTTGGTAGAAGATCGCTTCCCATCTCGTCATGCGGTACAAAAAGCCGACGAGTTCGAAGAAGAACGTCGCCTCATGTACGTTGCATGTACCCGCGCACGTAAATATCTCGGGCTGTTTGTTCCTTCTTCACTCTACGCACGTGGAACAGGTGGTAACGAGCCTGCAATCCCAAGTCCGTTTGTACGTGACATCCCAGCGTCCCTCTACGAAGAATGGCGCGAAAACTACGCAGGTACCGTAACGCAAACAGCACGCCCAACAAGTGCTGCGCCTCACCGTTCCCCACAAAAAAGTGGCTCAAGTGCACCAAAGCCATCGGCTGGCACTGCATCAAGCAGCGGACTCGGCGGCATTAAATTAGGGTACTGCGCACACAAAATATTCGGTCGTGGCAAAATTATTCAGCATGTGCCACCGGACAAGTTCCGTGTAAACTTCCCCGGCTTCGGACTTAAGGTCATTATGGAAGCTTATTTAGTTATGGAAGACTAATCCAATATCCATGACGAAATCTGACAAACACGCTATCTTTACGGTCTGCGAGACTTTGTCAGGCGCCAACACTCAGGAGCTTTTCCATGACGCATAAAAAACTATCTTCCGAAGTTGCTTTTCTAGATTGCATTGACCGACATTTTCCAAACAGCCATGCGCACCTCATCATAGGACGCGGTGACGACTGCGCTGTTCTTTCATGCCCTGAACGCATTTGTTTATCTTCAGACCTGTTTCTTGAAGATATCCATTTCCGTGAGCAATATTTTTCCCCCGCCGACATCGGCTATAAAGCGCTCGCGGTCAGCCTTAGTGATATTGCTGCATCCGGCGCAACACCGCTTGGGTTCTCTCTCGATCTTATGATTCCCGAAGGTCGGAACCAGATTTACTGGGATGAATTCTTCGGCGGTATGGCAAGTCTTGCCAAACAGCACAATGTGCCCCTCGCGGGTGGCGACCTGTCAAAATCGCCTATTTTAGGAACATCCGTAACCATCTGGGGCGCACCAACTCGCACCGCAGGCGGAACTCCGGTATTCCTCAACCGCACAGGCTGTTCAGAAGGAGACATCATTTTCCTCATCGGACCACTCGGACTTGCTCGAACAGGGTTATCCGCGCTTGAGGCCATCGGTCGTAATGCCGTGGATGAATACCCCACAGCTACCAACGCACATCTGCGACCAATACCGCAAATTGAAACCGGACAAATTCTGTCTGCCTACAGCGGTGTAACGCTCATGGATTTATCCGACGGGCTCGCACGCGATATTCCGCGGCTCCTCGGAGAAAAGACCAAAGCATCAGCAGACAAACCGTCAGCGAAAGGTGCCAGCATCAATATTACAACCGACATGCTGCACGCAGAACAAATATCCTACGCGCTGGAAAAAGATATCAATCCAATCTTCGAAGCATTTAAAGGTGGCGAAGATTATGCGCTGCTTGGAACATGCCCTGCTTCCATATTTGCAAAACTAGGTGTAAAACTTCCTCAAATACAAAAACTTGGTGCCGTAACCAACAATGGAAAAATTGTTCTGAATGGACAAGAGGTCACTGAGCATGGGTTTGATCATTTCGCGTAGCGATTTTCTTTTGACGGTTTGTGCCTTTGGCAGGTCTGCGACGCTTTTTTATTGAGTGTTTATGCCTCAGGGATAGCCCCTCCACCCCACAAGAGGTACGACCTCTTGACTGCGTATATGTGCAGGAGAGACGTTGTCCGTAGACGATGCTCACTCTATTTAGCGCGAAATCTGGAACCGGATGCCTAATTATTTCGTTTGATAGGAAAGTACCATGACAGCTGAAGTTCAATTTATCGGTAGAGTTCGTACTCAATTTGATGACCTGAAAGAGTGTCCGAAACAGGGCAATGAAGGCGGTAAAGAAGCGTGGGTTGAAGTATCGCCGGAATTTGCTGAAGGCTTAGCCAATCTATGTGTTGGGCAAAGCATTGATCTGCTCACATGGTTTCATAAGGCGAAAAGAGACACTATGGCGGTTCATCCTCGTGGGGACAGATCCCGTCCTAAACGTGGTGTCTTTGCGACGCGTTCACCTTCCCGTCCGAATCCTATCGGCGTTCACACCGTAACAATTCTTGAAATTGCAGAGAATAAATTACGAGTTGAGCCGCTTGAAGCGTTGGACAAAACTCCGCTTATCGACATCAAAAAGACACCTACGCCCGATAATTTAATTACACCCGTCGGTATTCGATACGCAGACATCACCGAAATCACAAAAGTTTGCCACAGAGCATGGACTCGTCGACTTTTTTCAGGATTCAACGGTAATGCGTCAATTCGCCTTGGTGATGCTTGTCTAATGACAGCAACAGGCTCCGCCAAAGGATGCCTTGAACCAAAAGATTTTGTTCTTGTAGAAATTTCCAGCGGTAAAATTCTGGCAGGCAGCAAACCTTCATCCGAAGGCGAAATGCATCTTGAGATTTATCGCAATCAGCCTAAGGCGCGTGCAATTTTACATACACATCCACCAAAAATTCTTGGACTGGGTGTGCTTGTTGAACCCGCTAACATGCTGAAGCTTCCGATTTTTGAAACAGACTTGATTGGCTCCCGTATGACAACGGCACCTGCGTTTGAACCGGGTACCGTAGAGCTTGCAAAAGCAACGGGAAAAGCCGCCATGACACACGATGCTGTGTACATGGAAAAACACGGACTTGTTTGCTGGGCAGACACACTAGGCCATGCTCTTTCCCTCAGCGAAGAGCTGGAACACCTTGCCTCTATCCACGTGGACGTAGTCCGCTAACTACATATAAATTTTACCTGATTATCTTGTCCGTTTGCAGAGATATTCACATACTGCATGCTTCAAAAAAGCTTAGTTATCACCCAAAATAAACATAACGCCTAAAAATTATATTTATCCGCCCCAAAAAATACCCCACTAAAAGGGTCAAGGGGGCGACCCCCTTGCGGGTGCAGGGCAGAGCCCTTGCCCGTCGGAGGCCCGCCGGAGGCAAAAACTTAGAAAAAGCGTCGCAGACTCGCCAAAGGCACCCCACTGATAAGTGCCGCCGGAGGCTCATCGAAGCGTAACGCTGGCTCAAAACATAAAAAAAAGCGGCGCAGCCCGCATGTTTTGTACCCTCTGGGTGTTGCCACCCGTTAAATTATTAGTTAGGCATACAATTTACAAATTTGGAAATCTTTCTCGAAACATTATAACTAAGACTACCAAAGGGATTTAAATGACAGACTTTACCCCTGACTTTGCGAAAACAGGTGGTCTTGTTCCCGCTATCGCTCAAGACACAGCGACTGGCGAAGTGCTCATGATGGCCTATATGAATGAAGAAGCTTGGAACAAGACTCTTGAGACGGGCGAAGCCCATTACTTTAGCCGAAGCCGCAGTGCGCTTTGGCATAAAGGCAAAACGTCAGGACATACCCAGCATATCAAGGCCGTGCGCCTTGACTGCGACAGCGATACAATTCTGCTGATCGTAGAGCAAAAAGGCGGCGCGGCCTGCCATAAAGGGTATAAAAGCTGTTTTTATCGTGAACGTAACAAAGAAGGCGACATTACAATCTGCTCGCCGTTAGTTTTCGACCCTAAGGAGGTCTACTCATAATGTCTTCTACCAATCCGATTATCAAACTTGGTCTGCCTAAAGGCTCTCTTGAAAAACCAACCCTCAGCCTCTTCGAGCGTTCCGGTTGGAAAATTCACCAGCACAACAGAAACTACTTTCCAGAGATCAATGATCCGGAAATCACCGCGCGTCTTTGCCGTGTACAGGAAATCCCTTCATACATTGAAGACGGCATCCTTGATGTCGGCCTTACAGGTAAAGATTGGCTGCTGGAAACTGGTGCTGAAGTAAAAGTTGTATCAGACCTTATCTACTCCAAAGTTTCCAACCGTCCTGCCCGCTGGGTTCTGGCTGTTGCTGGTGACTCTCCGTACAAACGCCCGGAAGATCTTGCTGGCAAACGCATTGCAACCGAGCTGCTTGGCGTGACTAAGAAATATTTTGAAGATGCTAACATCGACGTTGATGTTCAGTACTCATGGGGTGCAACAGAAGCTAAAGTTGTTGAAGGACTTGCTGATGCGATTGTGGAAGTAACCGAAACAGGTACTACCATTCGCGCTCACGGCCTGCGTATTATCGCAGAAGTTCTCGTAACTAACACCCAGCTTGTTACAAGCGAAGCTGCATGGGCTGATCCTGAAAAACGCCGCAAAATCGAACAGATTGATCTGCTGCTTCAGGGCGCACTTCGTGCAGAGTCCCTCGTTGGTCTTAAAATGAACGTACCAAGCGATAGACTTCCTGAAATCCTCAACGAAATTCCATCGTTGAACTCTCCTACTATTGCAGAGCTCACAGATACTACATGGCACTCCGTTGAGATTGTTGTAAACCAGAGCATTGTTCGTGACCTTATTCCGCGTCTGAAAGCAGAAGGCGCAGAAGGTATTATCGAATACGCACTGAACAAAGTTATCTAGTTTTTGTTGAGCTGGCTGGCCTCAGGCTGAAGTCTTTAGTTTCTGGCTGACAATTTGGTTTCTGATCCAATTGTCCAGTACTACGAACTAATTTCTTTGAATCCTGACCGTCGCTACCTCAATCTGAAGAATTAGAAGAGCACGCAAAAAGGGTGAGTTGATTACAATCAACTCACCCTTTTTTATTTGCATCCTATTTTCGCAACAGCGAAAATTATTTGCTCTCTATATTTAAATAGAGCTGGGTAGGCACGTTTTTATCAGTCAACGGCGTCTGCACACCACGACGACTTTTTCTGTTTACCAGAATCGGGCCTGTAAGGTTTAAAGCTGTATTTTCTGGTCTTCCATGCGGAATGGTCACTGTTACCAACACGGCGACATCGGAGGGATCTTCAACCTGTAAGGTTTCTTCATCCACCGAATTAATGATGACAGGGTAGTCATCAATAAAGCTGTATGGGTCCGCCACAAGAAAACCCAGACTCGGAGCATCCATACTTTGCAGAACAAGAAATGGAGAGGCATCGCGAAGCTGAAGCAACGTAAAGTTGTGATGATCCTCGAAACCCAACAGTCCACGTGGGAACTCAATGACTTTATCTATTGAGACACTCTGTGTACCTATTCGGGTTTCGATTACTATTTCTTTTTGCTTTTCCATAATTCTGTAGCCATTAAAAAGTCTGTGTCGAGCGTTTCACTTGCCTGACGGTTCTGTTCTTTAATTCGCAGGTAAACTTCTTCGCGGTATACTGGCATCCCATCCGGTATATCCAACCCAATTTTTACCTGCTTTCCTTGTACACTGAGGACTGTGACCTTTATGTTGTCCCCTATGCACAAGCTCTCCCCCGCGCGTCGGGTCAGGATAAGCATAGGCGTCACTACTCTTGCTGAGGTTTATGACAAAAACCTGCTGTCGCAGGAACAACTGCGACAAGCGGCATCCGCCATTTCACAGTGTTTTTCTGTTAATTCGGCATACCCGCGATAACCTGCATCATGTCTTCCGCAGATGTAATAAGCTTCGCTGCCGCCTTGTATGAATGCTGGAATTTCGTCATTTCGGAAATATCAGCATCAAAGTTGTTGCCATGTATTGTGGCATTCTGACGAGAAAGGTCAAGTAGCAGTGCTTCATTAAATTGCGTTTTGTATAATGCTTTTGTTGCATCGTCTTTTGCCTGTGCACTCAAAGTGGAGTAATAGTCCCGTACACTCACGGTTTTAGTTGCTTCACCCGGAGTGTTGAAAGAAAACGATGTGTCTTTCAATGCAGCAATAGATTTTGCAGTATCGCCACTTTCAGTTGCAACAGAGCCAGCATTGTTTACTACCCCTGCGTTAATAGCGACGGCGTTTTCACTGACGCGTTCGTGCACGTTCATATCGTTTGCTGAGGTTCCAGCAAAAAATGTGTTCATACCTAACGCAGAAAACAAACCGGAACTATCTTCACCAAAAGAAAGTGTATGGTCCTCAGCAGCGGTTATTTGCAGTGCATTGTTTTCAATGCTTGCAGTACCAAACTGTCCAAGGGAACTATTGATAGCATCACGCACGTTGTTCAAAGAATGAACTGCCGGATTAAAATCACGAACGTACGGCGCAACGCCGGAAAAATCGACAATACCGTAGGCTGTAGTTGGCGCAGGTTTGCCTGTTTCTGCATTAGAAGCAAACAGCGTCATTTTACCGGTAGATACTGTGTCGCCTGTAGCGAGACCGGAGCCATTGCTTGAAAGCGGAGCATCCGGATTTACCACTGCGTTTGTGGCAGAAATTTCTGTCTGAGGAACAACAGACGCGCCCTGCGCGTGCAGTTTGTTCACTTCAGTAATGATGGTAGAGGCAAGACCATCAAGCTTCTCTGTGTAGTTTCCAAGCTTATTGTCACGCAGCTGCATGAGGCCGGCAATTTGCCCGCCGGTAATACGCAGTTCGTTGTCACTACCGTCAAAGAAGCTCTGCGGTGTAAGGTTTACACGTCCGTGCGGCGTAAAACCTGTCACATGCTGCTTAGGAATAATGGAGAAAGTGTCTCCTGATGCAAGCATCCCTGAATTAGAGTTAAAACGAACATCCAGATTCTGTACGGAAGGCGCTGTTCCATTGGACGCTACCGCGAATTGAATATCGTTTCCTTCCGCATCGGAAAGCCATGAGCGTTTGCCATCTAAAGAAGCCCTGAAGCGCACTTCGCCTGTCCCTACAGCGCCACCTTGAGTTACTTCCAGAATAACCTCACGTGAGGAATTTCCGGAAAAACTTACGGTACCGTCAAAGGTGGAAGCCGGAGTAAGGCGCGGCGTCAAAGAAGGTTCACTCAGCTGCAATGTATATGCTGAAGTAGAGTCCACCAATGTGAAGCCGGAGCGGGTTGAAACCTGCATCTGCTCACGGGTGTTTACGCTGGTTTCTATATCCAGCTTTTCAGAAATGGCATGTACAATTGCATTACGTTCATGAATCAAATCACTACGGGCACCAACACCTTCCGGTGCGGCGAGCCGTGCATTCACATCCACCAACGCTTGTAATTTATCGTTCAGTTCAACCAGAGACTCATGAGTAGCTTCTGAAAGTGCTTTTGATGTAGAATCAAGCATATTACGCTGTTCGCGAAGCATCTGAGACATTGAGTCTGCACTGGCGAGAACTTCCTGTCTGGCTGCTTCGTCCTGCGGGTTCTGGCTTAATGTTTTCCAGTTATCAAAGAAGCGGCTGATATTGTCCTGAGACCCGAGTGCATCTTCTGTGGCAAACATAGAATCAACAGTAAGCAGCATATCCCGCTGACTGTCCCAGCGTGCAAAATCTGAGGTACGGGCAACAGTTTGCTGCTCTACCTGTTCCACAAACCGAGATACTACCTCGTTACCAGTCGTACTGATATTCATAAGACCCGGTAAGTAATAAATACCGGAGGTCTTGCCAGACTGGTCTGGAGGCACAACTGTTCCTGAATTGCGTACAGGAATGTTGCTATCAGTAGTATTGAGTTCCTTAGGAGGAGTATAGACGGAATTACCGCCTAAATTGAGTAACGAGGTTATAGCCATTTACAGTCTCCCGTGTATCAGTACGGCCTCCGGACGACTTTGCGTGTATGCACCGGTTCTTCCGTAGGTAGCGTTGTTGCGAGGTTGAATTTGACTTTGCAAATGATTGAGCAGAGCCTGACTCTGATCATGCAGCGCAAGTGCCAGTTCTGCGTTCATAGAAGCCTGACGGGAACAACGTTTTTCTAAAACATCTATGCGGCCAAGCAATCCATTGAGTTCTGCCTGTTCTTCTTCTGCAAGGATCTGGAGTACGTCAGCAAGACGTTGTCCGCCTAAAGAAGCTTTCAAATCTGTCCGTTCATTTGCAATTTGGCGCATGAGTTCATGAATTGAGAACTCTATTCCGGTAATTGATTCCGGTTTGCGCTCGCGTAACTCGGCAAACTCTTCCGTAAGTAATGTCTCAAGCACCTCAAGTGCTTTTTCTTGACGATGTAAATTCTGGTAGGTTTCTGTATACATGGTATGTCCTTTACGTTACCCGACCGATGGGAAGCCCCGCCATTAGGCGAGATCTGATCTGTTGAGGGTTCCATGCAAGTTCGCCTTGTCGCACTTCAAAGTGCAAATGCGGCCCTGTGGAGCGCCCTGTACTACCTACTTCAGCAATTTTCCTGCCAGCCGCGATCTTTTCGCCAACTTCAACGTTCAAATTACTGTTGTGACCGTAGTAGCTTCGCCATCCGTTAGGGTGTTCCAGAACTACCAATTTGCCGTATCCTTTCTTTTCACCGGAATAGATGACTTTGCCATCCCATGCTGCGGCAACAGAATCACCAGTTTTACCAGCGATATCAACGCCACTGTGCCATGCTTTTTTCCCGGTAAACGGATCTTTTCTCCATCCAAAGTTGGAAGAAATAGGTCCGGGAAGCGGCCAATTAATTGTCGCCATATCCGGGGAAGGCTCAAGCGGCCCGCCCATTCCCATAACTTGTGACACTGCGTTTGAAGCATCAAGAGTCGTCGGGTTTGTTAATTCTTCTTCAACGGCAAGCTGTTGCGCCGCTGGCGTTGCCATTGCCTGATTTACAGGCTCAGTTTCCGGAGGATCTGCCAGAATCCGATCCGGATCAGAGATGTAATCCATCACAAGCTGGCGTTCCAGCTCATCCACGTTCTCCACAACATCTTTGTCAGTCATAGCCTGCAAATTCGTGTTGATTACGCGGGTAACCGTGGTGTCCGTTTCCATTTCCTGTTCTCCCATCGGGGAATACAGATCTTCTGGAGTTTGAACGGCTGCCAACTTTGCAGACGAAGAAAGGTCTTTTACTTTAGTGAACACATCTGTTGAAGAAAGATCACGGACTGCAGCAACACTGCCGCCCTTGCTGTTGGTGTCGCGGCTGGCGTCGCCAAGTTTGTCTGAAAGCTGCTTATAGAGCATGTCAGATAACCCAATGCCGCCGGATTTGGACATCTTCACAGACAATTCCTGATCAAACATCCCCTGCCACACCTTCTCCTCACGACTCTTGAACATACCGCTTTTCGGAATCGTGTTTCGCATCTGCTGCCACATTTTTTGAATAAAAATGGCTTCAAATCCTTCCACAGCTTCACGCAGCTTTGCATCACCAGCTTCGCCGCCCTTTTGCAGGGCGGTAAGCTGTTTTGTTTGTGCTTTAAGCTTTTGCGCCCCAAGTGAGGCATTCAGCAATTCAGAATCTACAGGAGCTACCATCTTAGATTACCTCCAGTTCCGCATGCAGCGCACCGGCTGCTTTCAGAGCATTGAGGATAGAGATGAGGTCACGCGGTGTTGCGCCTATGGCGTTCAAACCTTCAGTCAGTTCCTGCAAGGTCGCGCCTTCAATCAGTACCAGACGTTTGTTTTCTTCTTTCACTTTCACATCGGTCTGCGGAGTTGTTACGGTTTCACCTTCAGAGAATGGATTAGGCTGTGAAACCTTTTCGTCTTCTTTAATAACAATCTGCAAGGAGCCGTGTGCAATCGCCACTGGTGAGAGACGAACATTACTACCGACAACAACGGTACCTGTGTTCTCATCAACAACAACGCGTGCTTTCTGATCAGGTGTCACTTCAATGTTCTCAATGGCTGCCATCAACGGTACGATGTTATTTCTGTACTGTGGAGGGACATCCAGAGAGATAGTGGAAATATCTCTGGCAAAGGCGAAGTTTCCGCCAATTGCTCTATTCAAACTTTGTACAACTTCATTCGTTGTGGAAAAATCGCCATTGTGCATGTTCAGCGTCAGAGTGTCCTGACTGTTGAACTCAAACGGCACTGCGCGTTCCACGTTCATACCGTTTGGAATACGTCCCACGGTGGTAATGTTTTTCTGTACCTTGGCTGCTTTGCCCTCTGCGGAATAACCGCCGATGGCAACTGCACCCTGTGCAAGGCCGTATACCTGTCCGTCGATACCTTTAAGAGGTGTCATAAGAAGCACGCCGCCAAGCAGACTTTTTGCATCACCGAGACTGGAAACAGTTACGTCGATTCTTGAACCCGGCTTTGAGGAAACAGGAAGTTTTGCTGTTACCATTACGGCTGCGACGTTCTTGGATTTAATGTCGCGCGGGCTAACGCTTACGCCCATTTTTTCCAACATGTTCACAACTGCACGTACCGTGAACGTTGAGGAAGTGCTGTCACCAGTACCGCCCAAACCGGAAATAAGGCCATAGCCTACAAGTTGGTTATCCCGGACGCCGCCAAAGTCAGCTATGTCTTTGATACGCGCTGCACTGGCAGACTGCGGAAGAGCAACAGCCACTACGAATGCGAAGATCAAAAATGCTGTGATGTGTTGAATACGTTTCATACTATTTTCTTCCTATCCTAGAACGGCCACACGGTATCCATAAGGCGTGTAACCCAGCCTGGCTTCTGCTTGTCAGCAATAACGCCTTCGCCGAAATATTTAATACGGGCATTCGCAACCTGACTTGAGATAATGCTGTTGTTATCTGCAATGTCACGGGCACGGATAAGGCCGGTAATCATCAAGTACTGCGTTTCGTCGTTTACCTGTGTTTCGCGTACACCTTCAATCTGAAGAAGACCGCCGTGGCTCACTTTCAACACACGGCAAGCAACAGTTGCGGTAAACTTGTTCTCACGCGTCGTTTCGCCTTCACCCGAGAACTTAGTCGTTCCGCTTGCCTTCAACATAGGGTTGGCTACTGAGCCCAACAGAGGAATTGATGACTGGCCAAAGAAGGCATCTACACCGAGGTTGATTGAAGAATCTTTATCGCTTGTGGTGTCTGCCTTGTTTTTAGCACTGGCATTTTCCACAATGTTCACCATAACGATGTCACCAACACGACGGGCGCGGTTGTCTGCAAACAAAAAATCTGCATTTGTAGGCTGGAAGAGTGAACCGGGGTTAGCCCGAGCCATTTGAGGCGTAAGCATTTCCGGCGGTATCGCAACCGGCATTGATGGAACCGGCTTTTCATGTGCAGCCTGACACCCTGTCAGCATAAGTGCTGCCAGAATGATGACAGTGGAAAAACGAACATTCATGGAATACCTCGTACTCAAAAACTTTGTTATATCGGCTAAGATCAAGGGTCTTAGCGATTTCTTTCTATAATCACCGTACTGTCATCCAGCACAGTTGCGTAAACTTGTCTTTTACTTTGCAAATTGCGAACCGGAATTACTTCTCCGATGCGTCCATCCTCCATTGCCTTAGCAACTACGGACAAACGAACCGCGGCTCCCCTGTATATAAGATCAATACGTGAGCCTTTTGCCACCACAGGAACGGCTTCTATATCGCCTTCAAAAATTGGTGTTCCAGCTCCGAGGGTTCGCATTGCACGGTATGGACCGCCTCTGCCATCCCACGCTTCACCGCGCAGATACGCCAAGTTTTTGCGTTCGTAGGTGATCTTATCCGGTGTCAAAATCTCGTTTCTGTTCACAGGGGCGGCAGCGCATGGCACTGTTACCCATAAATCCAGAAACGCTCCACCGGTCACACGGCGAACAACTTGTCCGTTAGGATCAAGTTCTCTGAAACGAATCCCGATACGTCCTGCCTGCACAGTCGTTAACGGTTCAATATCGAGTCTATTTTTTGCATCGCGAAGAAAGATAAAATTCGGAATTGTTGTGTCGCGCAGAATGGCTTCACCATCCAGCTGTTGCGTTGCGTTACTGATAGTGCGCGTTACCATTTGCGAGAGCATATTTTTCTGCACAACCTTGCCGCCACGCTGAATCGCGATAGAGCCTGGAAGAATTGCCTTGCTTGCCATGCCTCCCAAATACCGCTGCAACACATTGCGAAGCTTAGCTCGGGTGATAGCCATCGGACGCCCGTAATTACGAGGAGAAGGCCACAGCTTTACTTTTGCAAACTTTTCCCATGACTGGGACGGGATATCACCTGAAGGCGTTGCAATCTCGCCCAACAAAACAATATCGCCCGTCACTACAGCGGCAGGAAGAACCGTAAAATGCCACTCTGTTTCCGCGGCAACAGCACTGCTTGCTACTGCGAGCAGAAACACTGTCATGCAGCATATGGCTGCCCGCTGCATGGAGATAACGAATAAATTACGCATACGCATATTCCGAAGGTTATACGTTAGCTTTTGAGCTGTGCTGCGAGTTGCAACATAGAGTCAGAAGTCTGAATTGCTTTTGAGTTCATTTCGTAAGCACGCTGGCCAACAATCATGTTTACCATCTCGTCTACGATCTCAACGTTAGACATCTCAAGGAAACCCTGAGCAATAGTACCGGTGCCATCTTCGCCCGGAACACCTTCTACTGGTTCGCCTGAAGCTTCTGTTGTGGAGTAGATGTTACGACCGAGTGGATCGAGACCCGCCGGGTTGATGAATGAGTACAAAGGAACATCTGCACCTGCTAATTCGTTACCCTGCGCATCTATTGCTGCAAGACGACCGTTAGCGGAAAGTGTGATGCTTTTTGTATTCTCCGGAACAATAAACTCCGGCTGAAGCTTGTACCCGTTTGAGGTAACAACAGTTCCGTCTTTATCGAGCTTGAAGGCACCTGCGCGGGTGTAGCGAAGCTCGCCATTCACTTCTACCTGAAAGAAGCCGTCGCCTTCGATGGCGAAATCAAGCGGGTTGCTAGTGTTCTGAAAATCACCCTGAGAGAAAAACTTATGTGCACTGGCAGGGCGAACACCCATACCAACCTGAACAGGAGTCGGAACCTGTCCACCATCAGAGTTCGGAGAACCAGCGATTTTCATGGACTGGTACATAAGGTCTTCAAATTCTGCGCGGCTTTTCTTAAAGCCAATGGTGTTTACGTTTGCAAGGTTGTTGGAAATGGTATCAATATTCAGCTGCTGGGCGTACATGCCGGATGCAGAAGTCCAAAGGGAACGCATCATAATTACTATCCTCCACAGGACTAAGCGCTGGCTTTACCCAGGCGTTGCGTTGAGTTTTTATCCAGTTCACTACTGGTTTTCATTATCTTGGTGTAGGCTTCAAACTGGCGGTGAGCTTCAATCATGTTCACCATTTCAGAAACAACCTCTACGTTTGCAGACTCCAATGCACCCTGCTGAACAGTTGCCTGAGCTGCGGGTTGTTCTGCAATGTCGGAACCCTCACGGACTCTGAACATGTTCTGTCCGAGCTTTTCCAACCCACGCAGATCGTCAAATGTAACCACTTGAAGCTTTGCTACCTGCACGTTGTTTGCGAGCAGCTCTCCCTGATCTCCAATCACAATATTTGAATTACGTGGAAGCGTAATCGGGCCGCCTTCTCCCAGTACGGGGTAGCCTCTGTCTGTAACCAGCGTCCCGTCAGTGCTTTGACGGAATTTTCCGTTACGTGTCACAAAGTCACCGTCAGGAGTTTGGACTTTAAAGAAGCCCTCCCCGTGGATAGCCACGTCCAGCGGGTCTCCCGTGAGCTTTACAGCCCCCGCAGTGAAGTCTGTCTGGGCGACCGCAATACGTGGTTTTGCCATGAGTTTTGGATCTGGAAAGAGCTTTTCTGAACGAACATTTGCTACAGGTTCCATGATCTGATCATGGGCAAACTTGACAAAGGTATCCTTAAAAGCAAGGGCGTCACGCTTGTAGCCTGTTGTGTTTATGTTAGCCAGATTGTTACTGATATTGTTAAGACGATGTTCATTTGTAAGAGCACCAAATAGGGCACTATACACACTGCTTTGCATGACTGTTCCTCCCAAGTGGAATTTCTGTCAGGATGACAATTGCAAAACGTGCGCCAAAAAATAACAAGAATCACAGCAACAAACAGTGAAATAAAGAAAAAGAGGAGAACACCGCCACTCCCAGAGGTTCTGGAAGCGGAGGTGTTCTCCTCTTTTTTATGCAATATGGAAAAATAGAAGAAATCTATGAAGACAAAAAAAGTAAATGAGCTCTAAGTATTAAGGGACATGACCAACTTTTTGGCTGCCTGTTCTACCTGAAGAATCGAAGCATCATTCTTTTTAATTCCGCCAGCATCAAATGTGTTCAGAACAACAACCTCTTCTACAATTTCGAAGCCTAGCGCCTCTAAAGGCATCCGCATGGCTTGCAGAGTAACACCCACATCCGCAATGCTTTCCTGTTCTGCTATCGTACCGATAACGGCCTTTCTGCCTTGCCCTGCTAATCTGCTGGACCAGCCACGGGGACGGGTATTCGTAAAATCATAATAACAGTAGAGTCGGTCAATGAAACTCTTCATCCATGCAGTCACATTGTAGTTATGCACCGGTGAAATAAGTACCAGTCCTTTGGATTCCTGAATTCGGGGATACAGAAGTGACATGCCATCATGAAACTTTGTACAGATTTTATCTTTTCTGCATCGTTCGCATCCCACACACGGCTCGTATCGATAATCACGCAGACTTGCCTCAAAAAAAGGCATTGATTCCTGAGAACAAACAGTTGAAAACATCTTCAGCATTGCCTGCGAATTACCACCTCTGCGCGGACTTCCTTCTACTCCCAAGATCATGAATAGCTCCCGACGTTATAGTACGACAGCATGCGAGATCGCATGACATCTCAATTATAGATTTATCAACAGTACACAACGTATACACGAAATAACGTTTTCTCTGTTTCAAGCCACACTATACTAAGTGAATAGCAAATTACAATCATAGTAAATCACCGTACTGGTGTTTCCATACAGCATCTGGTATTCGAGGCTTCTCGAGAAAACTATGAGCATTACATTAGACAACATATCCAAATTTTACGGTGGCACCGAAATCATCCCCCAGTTCTCACTGGACATTGCGGATGGTACGCGCCTTTGCGTCTGCGGCGCAAACGGGTGCGGTAAATCAACACTTCTTAAAATGGTAGCCGGTATTGTGTCCGTTGATTCGGGACGCGTGCTGCTGCCTAAAGGCTGTCGCCTTGGCTTTGTTCAGCAGGAGCTGGACGAGTCACTTCTTGATATGCCCCTATTAACATGGGTGCTGGAAGTTCTCCCTGACTGGAATGATTTCTGGGCAGAATGGGAAGCTGCATGTCAAGCACAGGACGAACAAGCCATCAAGCGCCTCGGCATCCGTCAGGCAGAGCTTGAACAAATATATGGGCACAACCCAGAACACAGAGCAAAGACCGTACTGACAGGTCTTGGCTTCAGTGAAGACAAATGGTTAAAAACCATGCGTGAACTTTCCGGCGGCTGGCGTGAACGCGCAAAGCTTGCCCGGGTACTTACCGCTGGTGCAGACGTTCTTCTTCTCGATGAACCGACTAACCACCTTGATCTTGACGCTGTTGAATGGCTTGAAAACTTCCTGCTTGATTATCAGGGTGTTCTAATCTTCGTTGCGCACGATAGAATCTTTATGGATAAGGTTGGCAGCCACGTGCTCTACCTTGCCGGCAACAAGCCGACATTCCGTAAAGGCAATTTCACACAGTTCCTCGTAATTCAGGACGAAATTGAAACACAGAAAGGCCGTGAAGCAGTTAAGCTGCAGGAAGATATAGCTCGCAACATGGACTTTGTTCGCCGCTTTAAAGCAAAAGCGTCCAAAGCAAAGCAGGCCAACTCCAAACAGAAAATGGCGGAGCGCATGCAAAAAGAGCTTGAGACCATCAAGTTTGAAACCAAGCGCAAAAACCTTTCCTTTGCTTGGCCGAAACCTGCTCCTGCGGAAAAAGTCATCCTCAGCGTATCTGAATTACGATTCACCTATCCTGATGGTGTCACTCTTTGGTCAGATTTAGAATTTCAACTATTTCGTGGTCAAAAGATTGCCCTTGTAGGCCCTAACGGCTGCGGTAAATCTACGTTACTCAAGCTTATTGCCGGACGTCTGGAAAAGAACAATGGTTCCATTACCACTGCATCTAAAGCAAAAATGGGCTATTTTTCTCAGCATCAGCTTGATACTCTCAATGCACAGAACTCTGTTATCAGTGAAATCCGTCGTCTGTCTGATCCAAAGACTACTGAAGAAGAGCTTATGTCTGTTCTTGGTCTTTTCATGCTCGGGCAACGCTATTTTGACCGCATTGTCGGAGACTTGTCCGGTGGTGAAAAAAGCCGCCTGATGATGGCGATTCTTTTCCTGTCACGCTGTAACTTCCTCGTGCTTGATGAACCGACTAACCATCTTGACCTTGAATCACGCGAAGCTCTCATTGAAGCTCTCGCGTCGTTTGAAGGAACCATTTTGATGGTAGCGCATGACCGCTATCTGTTAAAAGAAGTGGCAGACCAGCTTTGGAGTCTTTCTCCGGAAGGTCTTATCGTGCACGAAAGCGGCTTTGAAGAGTACGACAAGTACCGCAGAGCGCAGAATGTCATTGCCAGCGGCAAAGTTAAAGAAGCCACCACTGGTGGCGGTCTTAGCCGTGAAGAGCAAAAGCGCCTCAAGCGTGAACAGGCAGAACTGCGTAACCGCATCTACAAAGAGCTGAAGCCGAAGCAGAAGACGTATGAGAAGATGGAAGAAAATCTCATGACCCTGCTGGAAGAACAAAGCGAACTGGAAACCAAAATGGCGGATTCAGAATTCTTTGCAAATTCCAAAAAAAATGCAGGAAGCGCTTAAACAATTTGNACAACTCCAGAATGACAGCGAAGTCTCATAGAAAAAATGGGTGCGCTGGAAATGGAAATTAACGAATTGAAAGAACAGCGCGAGTCGCTGGCAGGCTAGGCATGAAAAAAGCCATTACAGTTGTTGCCGGTATAGTATGGGACGGTGAGCGCTATCTCGCCGCCCGACGTCCGGCTAACGCGCCATTTGGCGGTTTTTGGGAGTTCCCCGGCGGCAAAATTGAGCCGGGGGAAACACCGGAAGCCGCACTTGTGCGTGAATTTCAGGAAGAACTGGATATTACGCCGACGGAATGGAAGTACTGGCAAACACTCACCCATGAATACGAAGAGCTTATTGTTACGCTTCTCTTCTTCCACATAACCGCATTTGAAGGTACACTGATTCCTCAAGAAGGACATACTGTACAGTGGGTTATGCCTCATGAAGCCTGTGAGCTTGATTTTCTTAAAGCAGACATCCCCATAGTGCAGGCGTTAACTACGCTAGCATAGCGCGACCTGAATAATCGAAATTTCGCATACGATTGGTGCGCCTCCCGTCTGCGAAGCTGACACGATTCATGTGTTGCGCTGAAGGGGTGAATCTATGCACATCACACTACTTTTTCTCGCACTCATTGTCGGCACGTTTATGCCCCTGCAAATGGGTCTTAATGCCATAATCACCCAACAATGGAGCCAAAGTGCGCCCATTGCCTCACTTGTTTCTTTCTTCGTCGGCACCATATCTTTGACTCTATTTGTCGTCGCAACACGAATCCCCATTCCTGCGCTCACAACATCCACCGTTCCATGGTACGCATGGTTCGGCGGTATTCTCGGTGCTGTCGGTGTCACAACACTCACCTACCTCGCACCACGCATTGGCGCCATTGCAATGCTCTCGCTTCTCATCTGCGGACAATTTATCAGTTCAATAGTTTTTGACCACTTCGGACTCCTCGGATACCCGCTTCGCCCCGTTACACTCATGCGTGTATGCGGAATAGTGCTGCTGATTAGTGGCGCATACCTTGTAAATCGCTATTAATACCACTACTCTATATTACTGATTGAATTACTAGCATTGTTGTCCTATTGTCTCGCCGTGAAAGTATATTGATAAGGAACACCTAGCCCTTTCCACAAGGGATGCTATTCAGGAGATATGCATGGCGACATTCGAATGGAACTCTTCAATGAACACCGGCATTGCTGAAATTGACAAGCAACACGCCGAACTGACGCAGATTATTAACACTCTGTACTATGCATATATGAACGGAGAAGAAGACTCTGTTTTAAGCCCCCTCATTCATAAAGTGAATGACTATGCTCACATGCATTTTGCTACAGAAGTAGATTTGATGAGTGCGTACAGAGATGAAATTCCGGACTTTGAATCGCACATGGAGCAACATAGAGAATTTTTTTCCAATGCAATTGGATTCCTGCTGGATTATCTTAATAACAAAGCAGACATTACTCCTGAGCTCTTAGACTACCTAACTGACTGGTGGTTTAATCATATCAACGGAATAGATCGGAAGATGGCTGAGTTTTTAATAAATAAAGGCGCTGCATAAACAGAAATGGCGGTTTCTGTTATATAGTACGCCGACTGTTACCAAATTTCTATGTGCTCAAGGAGAGTTGAAATGAGTAAAGATCGTTTAGTGGTTGCCGTTGTCGGTGCCACAGGTGCTGTAGGGCGGGAAATGCTTTCCGTATTGGAAGGCCGTGATTTTCCAGCTACCGAGGTAATTGCCCTCGCATCTTCACGATCCGCAGGCACCACAGTACCGTATGCGGGTGGTGAACTTACAGTCAAAGAACTGACTGAAGACTCTTTTGAAGGCGTTGATATTGCGCTCTTTTCCGCCGGTGGCTCCACGTCTGAAAAATTTGCACCAATCGCAGCTAAAGCTGGCTGTGTTGTTGTAGATAACTCCAGCGCATGGCGCATGGATGACCGCTGTCCATTGGTTGTTCCGGAAGTTAACCCGGATGCACTGGAAGAGCACAACGGCATTATTGCTAACCCTAACTGTTCCACTATCCAGATGATGGTTGCGCTTAAGCCGCTGCACGACAACGCTCAGATCAAACGTATCGTTGTTTCCACCTATCAGGCAGTGTCCGGTTCCGGTCAGAAAGCAATTACCGAGCTCGAAACACAGATTCGTCAACTTTTCAACATGCAGACACCGGATGCAGAAGTGTACCCGCACCAGATTGCGTTCAACGCTCTCCCGCAGATCGATGTTTTCATGGACAATGACTACACCAAAGAAGAAATGAAGATGGTTCACGAAACCGTTAAAATCTTCAACGATCCTTCTGTTAAAGTAACTGCTACATGTGTACGTATTCCTGTTTTCTATGGTCACAGCGAATCTGTGAACATTGAGACTGAACAGAAAATTACTCCGGCAGAAGCACGCGTTATTCTTACTCAGGCACCGGGTGTAACCGTACTTGATAACCCAGGTGAAAAAATCTACCCGATGGCAATTGATGCTGCAGGTCAAGATGACACCTACGTTGGACGTATCCGCGAAGATGAAACCATTGAAAATGGTCTCAACATGTGGATCGTTTCTGACAACATCCGCAAAGGTGCTGCTCTTAACACAGTACAGATTGCGGAAGAATTGATTAAACGCGACCTTCTTGGTGTGAAAGACACAACCGTATTCGACTAGGAGAAAGCAACCGTGGCGACAGTATGTGATACAGAGGAATACATTTCCAAGATTCTGAATAGCCGTCGAGCCGGTGAGCGCGACGTGCTTGCCTTTTACGAGCACCGTATCGGATGTATTTGTAAGAACCCGAAATTGATGCTGCTGCCTATGGACGACCATCTCGCCCACAGGGGTGATGGCGTTTTTGAAAGCATTAAATGGGTAAACGGAAAACTGTATCAACTTGATGCGCACATAGAGCGTATGAAGAATTCCGTAAAAGGACTCCACCTGTCGCCACCCTGCACCTGGGAAAAGCTTGCAGAGCTTGCTGTTGATGTAGCAAAAGCTGCGGAAACGCAAAACGGACTGCTGCGCATCATTATTGGTCGCGGCCCGGGCGGCTTCGGCATCGACCCGAAAGAATGTCCGGTAAGCAGCCTGTACATTGTCGCGTATACGTTCAAACAAAAACCGGAAGAGTGGTTCGAAAAAGGCGCAACAGCCTTCCGTTCCTCCATTCCGGCAAAGCCTCCGCACATGGCGCGGGTTAAGAGCGCGAATTACATCCCTAACGTGCTTATGAAGCGCGAAGCGGTTGAACGCGGCTACGACTTCCCGTTCAGCTTTGATGCTGATGACTTTATCGCTGAAGGTGCAACAGAAAACGTTGCTCTTGTTAATCAGCAAGGAACGCTTCTTGTCCCTGAATTCTCCAACGCACTGGTGGGAACAACCATTATGCGCGCTGTTGAACTGATGAAAGACAAGATTAAAATTGAATTTGGCGCAGTGCGTGAAGATGACCTTTTCCGAGCAAAAGAAGTCTTAATCTTCGGCACAACGTCCGACTGTATCTCCATTGTTCGCTTTGAAGGTCAGCCAATCAGCGATGTTCGTCCGGGGCCTGTTGCCAAAGAAATTAGACGTGTTCTCAAAGAAGACCTTGAAGTAAACGGACTGCCACTTTAGTCAGCTTTCTGTGACTACCGCCGATACTCCCGCCATCGGGATACGAACAACAATCGTTATCGGCGCAGGCTCTGTTTACATGTTTGATACAATAGAGCCGGTGCTGTTTTTGACGGCACCGGCTTTTTAACAGTTTGAAAACTATGCCGATGAGTACAATACCGCAAGGATCAATAGTCCGCGCCAGTTTACTGGCGCAGGTTCGAAAAACACAGGTTCTCACATACTTTCACATGTGTTTTGAACTAAACTTTTTCTCGCATTGATACCTTTTGTACTTCATAACGTTAAGACACTCGCGAACTACTCAGAAGATCGTACGGCGCATAGTTACCTCGCTATACAAAAGAAGATTCTTAGCAGTCTTCTCATCTCATTAGAATTAACAACATCACAGTGCGGACACTCAGGGGAACGGAGCTCGCATTGGATATTCAGGAAAATATGTATGCACATTTTGTTGCTTGACCTCGGAAAAGAAATGCGTGGTGGACAATGGCAAGTGTTCTACCTGGCGCGTGCATTAGCCCGCTCTCAGGAGTTCACAGTCACATTGGCAGCGCCTGCCAACACTCCATTACTCACACACGCAGCAGAAGTAGAAGGAATTACCCTTCTGCCCCTTTCCGGTGCCCGAGACTGGGGCATATGCAACATCTATAAACTTCGCCGCGCCGTCACAAAACATGGCGCACAGGTGATTCACACCAACTGTGCAAAAAGCGCATCGCTTGGCGGCATTATCAAAAAGATGTGTAGCAATGCCTTCCGTCTCATTCACACCCGCCGTGTGTCCTATCCTCTTAAAAAAGGATGGAGCGGCAAAAAATATTTACTTGCAGATGCCGTTGTAGGTGTCAGTCAGGAAATTTCTGACATCATGATGGAGTCTGCACCGCTGCTTGATCGCAGCAAAGTTTCCACCATTCATTCAGGAATTGATGCTTCCCGTTACAAGCCTAAAAAAGATCGCAACGATAATCGCATTGTCATCGGCATGATCGGCGCATTAACAGAACAAAAAGGACATGTAGTCCTTGTTAATGCACTTGGAGAGCTTGCTAAATACAAAAATCTTCCCACATGGGAAGCACGCTTTGTAGGCGACGGGCCATTATTCGGTGAAATTAAAGACTTGGCAGAAGAGCTTGAAATCAGCAGCCATCTCGCTTTGCTCGGACGTCAGGACGCCCGTGAACAGCTCCCGTATTTTGATCTGCTGGCTGTGCCGTCTGTTAACGGTGAAGGCTCTTCCGGTGTGATCAAAGAAGGCTGGGTAGGCCAGCTTCCGGTCGTGGCGTCTGACCTTCCATCCAACTTGGAGCTGGTAGAAGACCAGAAAAATGGACTGACATTCCCTAACCACGATCATGAAAAGCTCGCGAAGCTTCTTCGCACACTCATGCTGGATGAACAACTGCGTGCTCGCCTTGTAGAAGGCGGTAACAGACGCGTTCAGAAATTTACCGACATGAAGATGGCAACATCATACATGGAGCTGTACAAACAAAGCTGGTAACACTGTGCCCATAACCAAGATTCTTTTATACTCATGCTGCCTGTTGATTCTGGCGCTTCCGTACATTGCGTATATGCTGCGCGGAAGTATTTCCAGCTACTTTGCGGTATTGGTGTTTTTGCTTACAGCAATATGGGGACTCTTGCGAATGCGCAAACCAAAAGAAGAAACTGTGCAGCTCAGTAAGCCACTGAAAACAATGTCTCCCCTTCCACCACGGTCGCAGCAACTTGCCAACGACATCATGACCACCTTCATCGGATCGATGTATGACAAGGCACGTTTTCTACCAGATTTTGATGCGAAAAAGGAACAGGAGAACATGGTCTCCCACGTCACATCTACCCTTAGGCAACATGATTTAACGTTGGAAGACGAGGCAGTTGAGCAACTGCGCACCAAGTTTGCAGAGGCAGTTCAACGAGGACTTGAAGACAGAAAAAAGGCGTAGAAACTAGAAAACGCCGCATACTTCTGTGACAGAAAATATACAGCGCGCTGACTCGATCTCGGGAATGTGGCGCTCAGAGTAAGGCAAATTCGTGCAGTGCAAATGCCATGTACGGATTTGCCTTACTCTGAGAAGAAGGGGGAGCCGGCCAGGTTCCCCCTTTTCCATTCAGTCCTCCATTGCAAAGCATACAAGGAGGACAGAAACACTAAGGTATATGGTTTATGCCCTAATGTTTCCGGAAAAAATCTATCCTACAGTCTATCACCTTTCGCAATTTTCTATTCAACGCACAGCACGTCTACTGTAACACGCTGATTTTTAAGAACACTGCTACTCAGCTTTCTAAAAAGGCAGGACGATAAGAAACATCGCCGCAAGGCATAACACTCACAACGTAAAGTGCCAAGACATACTCTTGGGGTCTTCCTGATAAAAATATGTGAATATGTACCCTGCGCCTAAAACAGCGTTAAAGCTCAGGCGATCACAGGAAAATGCAATTTATTCCTTTTAAAAGTAAACGGTGTTCACTTTTTTTCAAAAAAAAAGCCTGCAATCTATTACGACTGCAGGCCTTAATTACTTAATCTTCGTTTACGCGTTGAATCCGCGCACCCACAGGGATAAGCTTCTCTTCAATGTGTTCGTATCCACGATCTAAATGGTAAATACGCTGCACATGTGTTTCCCCTTCTGCTGCAAGCCCTGCAAGAACAAGGGATGCACTTGCGCGAAGGTCGGACGCCATAACTGGCGCGCCGCGCAAAACAGAACCGCCTTTAATACGGGCTGTTCTGCCAACAGGGCGGATATCCGCTCCCATGCGTGCAAGTTCCGGTGCATGCATAAAACGGTTCTCAAAAATGGTTTCTTCCACCATTGAGGTACCGTCCACATAACACATAAGCGCCATAAACTGCGCCTGCATATCTGTAGGGAAGCCAGGGTATGGCTGAGTAGTGATTTCCACAGGAGAAAGAGGCTCTACGTATGTTACGCGAGTTCCGTTTTCTTCCTGAGTCACACGTACGCCCATTTCTTCAATTTTACTGATTACAGCATCGAGTGCATCGTTCGGGCAATCTTCAAGGAACAGATCACCTTTTGTAATTGCAGCTGCAATCATAAAGGTACCTGCTTCAATGCGGTCTGGCATAATAGAGTATTCACACCCTTTAAGGTGTTCAACACCCTGAATGCGAATAACACCTGAGCCGTGCCCTTCAATCTTAGCACCACACGCGATAAGGAAGTTTGCAAGATCTACAATTTCCGGTTCGCGGGCTGCGTTTTCAAGAATAGTTTCGCCTTCTGCAAGGCTGGCTGCCATAAGCAGGTTTTCTGTTCCGCCTACGGTTACTTTTTCAAAAACAATATGCGCGCCTTTCAATCGTCCGTCACATCTCCCCATGATGTAACCGGAGTCTACTTCAAAGACTGCGCCCATTTTTTCAAGTGCAGAGAGGTGCAAATCAACAGGTCGTGCGCCAATTGCGCAGCCACCCGGATATGCAACTTTAGCTTCGCCAAGGCGGGCAAGCAGAGGGCCAAGACATAACACAGAGGCACGCATGGTTTTTACAAGATCATACGGTGCTTCTGGTTTCGGATCACAACCTTCTGTTTCAACAACCCCGTCAGTAAACCGACCCGGGCATCCAAGAATGTCCAGAAGACTGATGATTGTGCGAATATCTCGCAAGTTAGGCACGTTAGTAAAACGTGCAGGCTCTGCAAGTAGAATTGAGCCCATCAGAATCGGTAATGCAGCATTTTTTGCGCCGCTGACACGAATTGTTCCGTTTAACGGAACGCCACCTTGAATAACTAATTTTTCCATATGTCTCCCTTGAATGGGTCTCGAATATCGAAGCATGTGTTCCTAAATTAAAGTTACAGTGTGTAGACCGTCCATTGTAAGACACATGGCAGAAACAGGACATGAGAAGCATACAAATACATGTATGATTATCTCAGGAATTGCTACAACGTGGTATCTTGGTTGACCAATCGTACACACAGGATTAGAATTTAGAAGGGCATGCTAGGTTATACAGCGAATATCAGTCCCTCTCATGTAAAGTCGTATAAGCTGACTTAGATCAGGAAGCAATAAATTTAAAAAAAATGAAATTTATGCTTGACCCAAAAGACCGAAGTCTATAGTACACATTCCTGCTTGTGGCGGATGTAGCTCAGTTGGTAGAGCACACGGTTGTGGCCCGTGTTGTCGAGAGTTCAATCCTCTTCATTCGCCCCATCCAAGTAAGAACGCCCCGTACTATGTACGGGGCTTTTTCTTTATCTTGTCTTTAAGCTCCAGCCTACAGGCCTAGCAAACGCTCCATCGACAGGCAGGCTGTCTTCAATGCTTCTTCGAATGCGTCAATGTCCGCAACATCCACATGTCCGGCTCTGGCTTTTTTTTCTATCTTCTCCGCACACGCAAAAACATCTTTTGCAGAAATATTACCACTGGCACCTGCAAGTGTATGTGCCTTGCCTGCCAGCCCGACCAAGTCCTGTGCATCAAATAGTGCACGAATATCTTCGGCTACATCCGCGTATGTTTCGTAGAACGTCTTCACCACTAATATATATATGTGGCTTTTCCCGCTTAATCTTTCCACGCCTTCCGACACGACCAAACCCGGTAAATTTTCTAAAAGCGCCGGATTCTCTTCTGAATCAACGTGCGGAGCCTTGGATAACGTATTCTTCGGTGGGATACATTCGGAGGGTTCTTTTTCAGTCGAAAATACGGCCTTTTGTTCTCTCAAATCATATTCTTTCAACAACTTCACCAAGGCATCCAGCTCAACAGGCTTTGTTAAATAGCCGTTCATACCTGCTCGAGCCGCCCTGTCCCTGTCTTCCTGCAAAGTATGTGCTGTCATGGCTATCACGGGTAAATCTGACAATTCCAGCTCTTCACGCAGCCGGATAGTTGTTGTGAATCCATCCATACCCGGCAACTGAATATCCATCAGCACCAAATCGTATGTGCAAATTGAAAGTAGCTCTATGGCTGAATTGCCATCCTTTGCAATTGTGACCTTCACACCGAGATATTCTAAAATTTCCCGCATCACCTGTTGGTTAATGGGATTATCTTCAACAACCAGAACAGCCAGCCCTTCAAGACTTCCTGCTTCTGAAGCCAGTTCAGACTGAACACCCTTGTCAGAATCAAGCGCACGTAAAATACTTAGCTTGAGCTGCGCAAAAGTTACCGGACGTCGTAAAAATGCGGTCAGCGTAAAATCACACTCGCGCTTAGGTAGTGTTTCATCTCCAAGCCTTGCAGCCAGAAGAATTTTTAATTCTGGATGCTGGCACAGGTAG
The DNA here is from genome assembly GCF_009914765.1 of Halodesulfovibrio sp. MK-HDV. NCBI lineage: Bacteria > Pseudomonadati > Thermodesulfobacteriota > Desulfovibrionia > Desulfovibrionales > Desulfovibrionaceae > Halodesulfovibrio > Halodesulfovibrio sp. MK-HDV. The sequence goes on from NZ_WYDS01000007.1 coordinate 142,897, forward strand.
TTCACAAGCCCCCCTGTCATATCCAGCAACTCTTTACTACCAAGCACTATGAGATCAAACTCTGTGCCTTGCGTCTGGTGCTCAAGCTGCAACAGCATTTGCCGCTCTGTACCAAGCACAACAACAAGCATGTCCAGCTCTGCAAACAAATTTCGCCACATGGCACGCGCGGCAATAGATGGCTCAAGAACAAGCACACGCCAGCCTGTAAATACAGGAAGAATGTAACTACGTTCATCTTCCGCCACAGCAAACGGCAGCACTATGGTGAAGGTACTGCCCCGCCCTACGGTACTTTCTACAGTAATGGAGCCCTTCATCAAGGAAACAAGCTCTGCCACAATGGAAAGCCCCAAACCAGTGCCTCCGTATTGACGGGAAGTTGAACCGTCAGCCTGCACAAAGGTATCAAACAATTTGGTTTGCGCTTCTTTGGCAATGCCGATGCCCTTATCCTTTACAGAAAAGGCGAGCTGAACCACTTCATCATTTTCACGGGCGTGTGGAATCTGAATAGGCTTTGCAACAGTACCGTTCATTCCCACTCGTAATTCAATTACGCCGCGGTCTGTAAACTTAAATGCGTTGCCCACAAGGTTCAAAAGAATCTGCTTTAAGCGGAACGAATCACCACGCATGACAGGCGGTACGCCCTCATCCACAATCACCACCAAATCCATTTCTTTTACAGCAACTTTTTCGGTGAAGATAATCGAGAGTTCATCCAGCACATCACGCAGAATGAAATTTGTTTCTTCTATTTCCAGCTTCTTCGCTTCCAATTTAGAAAGATCAAGCACACCGTTAATCAGATGCAACAGGCTTTGCGATGATGCGGCAATAATCTCTGCATACTCACGCTGTTTATTGGTCAGCACTGTGGTTTGAAGCATGTTTGTCATGCCGAGGATAGCATTCATCGGCGTGCGTAGTTCATGGCTTACACTGGCGATAAACTCGCTTTTTGCGCTATTTGCCGTTTCTGCCTCTTTCGTGGCCTTCTCGAGCTCCAGCGTACGTTCCAGCACTTCTATCTCAAGATTACGACTTTCCGAATGCAGGAACATGTCGTGCGCTTCAATATGATCAAGCATACTGTTGAATGAATCCGTAAGTTCTGCCAGCTCGCCCATTCCTTCGCGCTTTGCACGCAATGAATACGTCTGCTCCTCCCGAACTCTACGGGCAGTATCAGAAAGCTCACGCAGCGGACGCAGCAATGTCTTAACAATGAGCAAAATGATCATGAGCACAACCATTGAACTTGCAACTATATTGGCAAAAACGGAGGGGATAAAAAGACTAAGAAAATGTTGATGCGACGGGGTAAATGTCACTATTGAAACAAGCTTACCAACGTGGGAATCGGCATGATAGATTGGCAATTCGATAATATACTCTGATGAATCAAGAGGCGGAACCACCTCATGATCTTCATTCTTATAGCAACCACAGATGAGTGCGCCGTCTGCGTCGTACAAAAAGAGCCCTGATGTGCTTTTATGCGATAGCTCTTCATGAATGAACTTGTCTGCCCGCTCCAATCGCCCTTCTTTTAAAGGAGTCGCTAAGTGAGTCGAAAGTATCTGCGCATGTTCTGTATGATTCTGAATAAAATTTTGTATACGCTGATCAATAGCAAACAAGTAGTACAACATATTAAAAACAATAAGAAATATTGCTGTTAAAAGAATGCTGACTGCAATAAAATTTTTGGTGTAGCTGTCTGGAAAAAACTGCAGCTTGATTATCCGCTTCAGCATTGCACTACCGCCTGATCATGGAGCTTCTAAACATATAGAAAAACAACGTTAACACTATTTTCAAAATAGCGTAGCCAGACTTTCTAAGCAATCTATAAATTAATCATTTCTAATGCTTGCGACCTGTTTTCTTCACCAATGAAAAAAGAAGCTGAGCATCAGGGCTACGTCCAACATACAAACATCCGACATACCCCAAAGCCACAACGGGAATGCAAAGCAAACTGGCAATTCCAAACGGTACCGCCCACCAGCAAGCAATGCCCACAAAAACACTCATCAAGGCGTATACCAAATTCCATCTGCCCGGTTGAGCCAGACAAACACCCTCACGTCGCAACAGGACATACAACAAAATACAGTTGACCCAACCACCGCATGATACCGCCAACGCAAGCCCTGCTCCGCCCCACATTTGCATGAAGAGTGCGCCTGACACCACAGTCACCGCCAGATTACATCCCCCCGCTAATAAGGGAATACGGCTGTTTTGCTTTGCGTAATACCCGCTAAGCAAAGGACGCGTGATGGCAAAAGCTGGAAGCCCCAAAGAAAACGCCTGTAGCATGGCAGAAGCCGCAGCAGCATCTAAGGCTGAAAACGCCCCGCGCTCAAAGAAAAATTGAAGAACAGGATGTGCCAGAACATACAATCCGACAGCAGCAGGAAGAGACAAAAACAATGTAAATTGCACAGCAGAGGCCAACACCTCGCCATATTTCTGCCTGTCGTTAGAAACAGCAAGAGAAGATAGTGCCGGAAGAACCGCAACGCCAATGGCTACACCAATTAAACCCAAAGGAAACTGTACAAGCCTGTCCGCAAAATAGAGCTTTGCAATGGTGCCTTTTGCCTGAAACGAAGCAAGCATCGTCACTAACACGACACTGAGCTGAAATACCGCCCCGCTTAATATTGTGGGCACGAGAGTTTTTCCCAGTGAACGGGCATGCGCATCACGCAATGTCCAAGCGCCACGCCAAAATACTTCACCACGAAGAAACATGAGCTGTAAAAGAACCTGCAGCACGCCGCCGATGACCAACGACACACACAGGGTTTCCGCAACGGGTAAGGAACAAATCCACGCGATGCTTGCACCAAGCACGAGTGTGCAATTCAGTACCAGCGGCGCGAGTGCAGGTGCATAAAAATGTTTACGGCTATGCAGTACACCAGATAAAAACGCTACCAGACCAATGCACACAAGATACGGCAACGTCATAGTCAGCAGAGTATTCGCATGATCAAAAACATCCGGAGACATAGACAACCCCGGTGCCAGTACCGCTGCAAGTATCTTGCTTCCGTATTCTGCCAGCACCAGCAATAATGAAAAAATTCCGACAGTCCACAAAAGACAAGTACGGATAAGTGATGCCGCCCTTGCTTCACCTTCCACTTCACGAACATGGGTGACCGTTGCCGTGACAGCGGAAGAGAGTGAACCTTCTGCAAATAATTTTCTAAAAAGATTAGGAATACGGAACGCCACAATCAGCGCATCCGCCAATGGGCCTGCACCAAGCAACGACGCGATCATGACATCGCGCAACAAGCCAACGATACGCGAAAGCAAACTACCCGCAGAAACGACTGCGGCAGCAAGAGAAATGCTCGTCCATGAATTCGATTGAGATTCCATATGGCCCTATATGTTTGATGTAAAACTATTTGATATGATATAGTATTTGCTGAGATTATCTTCAAATTGTACGTTGGCCGCGATTCCTGTAACGTGCAGATATAGTATTCATATGATCTACAGCAATGGAACCTCATGCCTAACCAGTCTATATTTTTGAATTTACGCTATTTATCACCATTACTCATTCCTTTTTTCCTCTTTTTTGTCGGAGGAATAGTACTGGCTGTTCTTCAATCTCTAGGAATGGGGTTACCGTTTCCCTATGAAGGCGGTCTACTAGACAGCTACAAAGCGTTGCTCACACCCTATATGCTGCGTTCGTTTCTTCTGTCCATAAAAGTCGGCGCACTGGCTGCGCTGTTTTCTGTGGCCATCGGTACCGTTCTGGCGGTTGGATTATGGAGAATGCCGTCTGTTTTGCAGCAGGCGGGTGTTATTTACAAAATCCCCCTCATTCTGCCGCACCTTGCAGTAGGATTTATCGTTTTCTTTTTCTGGGCAAAATCAGGACTGGTTTCGTCTGCCATGTTCCATGCGGGAGTCACCGCCACACCGCAGGATTTTCCATCTATATTATTCGGCGGAGACGGTTGGGGCATGATCATCGCCTACACCTACAAGCAAATTCCGTTTGCGTTGCTCATGGTCTATGCGTCACTCAAACGACTGGATATGCGTCTGCTGGAAACAGCTTACATGCTGGGAGCAGGACATTTCCGAACATTTCGTACCGTCACGTATCCTCACATCTGCGGCGCCCTGCATTCAACATTTTGCATTCTTTTCCTATTCGGATTCGGTGCATTTGAGATTCCGTTTTTACTCGGCGGCTCACAGCCTGCTATGCTCAGCATTGAAGCATACAACATGTATTTTAGAAAAGAGCTGTACCATCGCCCGCAAGCCATGGCGATTCTCATCAGCATATTTCTATTCTCCATTGTCTTTCTCACCTTCTATCTGCGATCAGTAGCAAAGACACGTCCGGAGGAAATACATGGCTAGAACCACCCTGCGCCACAAATTATTGTTCCTGTTTTTCATACTCTTTTTCGTCGGCCCTACCGCGGTGCTCGTCATTTCTTTGTTCGCCCCCGGCTGGACATGGCCGGATATTATTCCAACACAATATTCCACCAAAGCGTTGCAATCTGTATGGCAACATAGCAACCCTATCCTGCTGCATCTTAGTGTTTCAGTGCTGTACTCACTGGCGACGACATTCTGCACGCTTATACTCTGCCTGTTACCTGCTTACCATTTTGCACGAGTTCATTTTGCAGGTAAAAATGTACTGCAAGGAATTTTACTTACGCCTGCGCTCGTTCCAGCCATGACGTTCTCTATGGGGATTCACCACGTCTTTATCAAATTTTCTCTGGCAGATACCTTTGCAGGGGTTGTGCTCATCTTGACTATTTTCAGCTACCCGTTCATGCTTCGCGCCCTTATTTCAGGCTTTGAGGCATACAGCGAAGAATATGAACTCTGCGCAAAAAACTTGGGTGCATCGTTATGGATGCAGCTACGTTATGTAACATTTCCACTACTGCTTCCAAGCATTATCGCGGGTGGTTCTGTGGTCTTTTTAGTGGCATTTTCAGATTACTATCTCGTATTCCTCATCGGCGGCGGCGTTGTGCCTTCCTTCACCGGCTACCTGTTCCCGTTTATCACAGGGGCGGATAGAGCCATGGCAAGCGCGCTCACGCTCATATTCCTGATTGTTCCGGTTGTACTGTTCGTTCTGGTAGAACTCTCCGTACGCCGCTTCTATCAACGGGCAGGACTGTACTAAAAAACACTCTCCGCCTTCAGCCTTCTATACGATACAGACATCATGCTAACCAAACACTCTTCACTTCTTCCGCAACTCTCGCTTTGCGCTGCCATGACACTGTGGGCAAGCTCTTTTGTTGCGATGAAGTTCGCCATTGTCGCATTTTCGCCAATGCTTGTGGTCTTCTGCCGTATGGCTATTGCCTCGCTTGTCCTGCTTACTCAATGGCGCCGAATTGAAATTAAAAAAATCCCTCGCGAACACTGGAAAACTTTTGCTTTTTTAGTGCTCTGTGAGCCGTGTCTTCTTTTCATCTTTGAAGCACATGCGCTGAAATACACATCCGCATCACAAGCAGGAATGATCTGCTCCATTGTTCCTATCTTTGTGGCTGTGGGGTCATATCTACTCTATCGAGAAAAGCAGCCAAAAATAGTCTGGGCTGGATTTATTACAGCCATTGGCGGCGTGGCGCTTCTCTCCATGAAAAGCATTGCCACTGATTCGGCTCCAAATCCCCTTTTAGGGAACTTTTTTGAAATGATGGCCATGTTGTCAGCTACGGGATACATCTTGACTGCAAAGCGCCTTTGCGCCTCTTATTCGGCATTCACACTAACGGCACTACAGGCATGGATAGGAACGATCTTCTTTTTCCCCATTCTCCTGCTTTCCGGAGAAACCATTCCTGCTAACGTTCAACCCGATGCTGTTTTGGCAATCCTGTATCTGGGAACCGCTGTAAGCTTTGGTGCATACCTCTTCTACAACTACGGACTGCGTCATGTTCCTGCGGCTCAAGCTTCAGCGTACGGCAACCTTATACCGGTCATTGCCATCGGGCTTGGTCATGTGGTTCTTTCCGAATCCCTCACCCTCTTGCAGTACGCAGCCTGCATTCTTGTTCTTGCCGGAGTCTGGATGAGCCAGCGCCGAAGCAGCAGAGAAATATTTGAAAATTCTTCAGTTGAAACACCACTAATCCCCGCGCATGAAGAACAATAAAAATCAGCTACTAATCTGATTTACAACACTGAAGAAAGTGACTACTGACATGGTGTCTAACTTGTAGTAGTTCTTTAGACAGCTACTATTTTTCCTTTCCAGAGGCTGTGTCGGGTGAATAAAAAAGCAGTACTCCATAAGGACTACCGCTCTATTTTTTCCTTCTCCCGACTGCGACTAGCTGTGCTTTGATCATCTATCATTCGTCATCCATTGTTCGTTGATCAGTAGCAGTTCCTTTCAGATTCTATTTTCAGGATTTCAAAACAATGCTTACTAAAGACCACCTTCTTCCTACCTTGTCACTTTTCAGTGCTATGGTTCTGTGGGCGAGTTCATTCATCGCAATGAAGATTGCTGTAACAGGCTTTTCGCCTATTGCTGTTGTATTTGGACGCATGATCATCGCATCCATACTCTTTCTTGTACTCTGGAAGAATTTTCGTGGTCTTAAAGTCCGACGAGAGGACTGGAAGCAACTTATTTTCATGGCAGTATGCGAACCCGGCCTGTACTTTCTTTTCGAGGCATACGCGCTCAAATATACATCCGCCACACAGGCAGGGATGATTGTTGCGACACTCCCAGTGTTTGTAGCCATTGCCGCGTTCTTTGTTCTTAAAGAAAAACTGGCTCTACGCGTATGGGCAGGATTCATTCTTGCTGCATTCGGCGTCGCAATGCTCTCATGGGGAGCAACGGCAACCGAAAACGCGCCTAACCCGATGCTCGGCAACACGCTTGAAACGCTCGCTATGGTATCTGCGACGGGCTACATGATCACGGCAAAAAATCTTTCCAACCGCTATTCACCGCTGTTTATTACGGCGCTGCAAGCATGGGTTGGAGCTATATTTTTTCTGCCGCTCCTTATGTTCACCCCTGATGCCTTCCCGACGGAATACCCGCAGGACGCAACCATTGCCGTTCTCTATCTTGCAAGCGTTGTAACAATGGGTGCATACGGTATGTACAACTACGGATTAAGCAAAGTACCGGCAGGACAAGCATCTGGTTTTACCAACCTTATTCCTGTATTTACAATGCTCATGGGCTTTTTGTTTCTTGGAGATCGACTCTCTACAGCACAGTTTGTGGCATCCGGCCTTGTGCTTGGCGGCGTAATCCTTACGCAGATTTCACCAGCTAAGAAATTAAAAGTAACAACAAGTCAGTAACAACATATTCAAACAAAACGACATACCGCTTTTGGTTCTGTTGTACTAATTCGCACCCTGTTTCTCATGTAAAAGTCAGGCTGTCCGCGGATTACATCTTACAAAAAAAGTCGCTTGCTCATTGCTCAACAACAATATGCAGCGACACCTCACAGACAAAAGACCATAAAAAAAGGCTGCCCAAACGGGCAGCCTTTCTTATTTCTATAGCTAGGAGTCTTATCGACGGGAAGCAGGTTCAACGAACAATTTGTTGCCGCGAATCTGGTTGCCGTTCATTACGTTAAGAACTTCCTGTGCGTAGTCTTCTGGAACTTCAACGAAGGTGAAGCGATCGTAAATATCGATTGCACCAATCATTTTACCAGGAAGACCGGATTCACCAGCGATTGCACCTACGATGTCACGTGCGCCGATACGGCTTTTGCGACCAACGTTGATGAACAGACGAACCATGCCTGCCTGTGCGCCAGTGTCGCCGAAGGATTTTTTCTCTTCCGGCATTGCGTCACCGAGTTCACGATGCATGAGAATTTTAAGCAGCGCTGCTGCCATCTCAGTAGTAGTGAGGTCGCCATCAAATTCGTTCTGAATGAAGTCATTAACGATGGTGAGGTAACGATCAAGTTCGTGTTTGTTGATGTTGTCGCGAATTTCGTCGAGCAGTTTGCTTGATTTCGCATTTTCAACGTCAGCAATGGTAGGAACCTGGTGCTGTACGATACGTGCTTTAGTGTAGCGTTTGATATCGCGAAGCTTCCAGAATTCTTTACCGGAAACAAAAGTAAACGCACGACCCATACGACCTGCACGACCTGTACGGCCGATACGGTGAACGTAGTATTCTACGTCGTTAGGGATATCGTAGTTAACTACTGCTTCAACGTCGTCTACGTCGATACCACGAGCTGCTACGTCAGTTGCAACGAGCACTTCGATGTTACCTTTACGGAAACGGTTCATAACGCGGTCACGCTGAGTCTGGTTCAAGTTACCGTGCAGACCGTCTGCCTGGTAGCCATGACCCTGAAGATTCGCAGTAAGTTCGTCTACGCCACGTTTAGTGGAGCAGAATACGATTGTGAGCTTAGGGTTGTATACGTCGAGTACACGACAAAGAGCATCCATTTTCTGGAAAGGACGAACTTCGTAGTAAATCTGTTCAATGTTAGGAACAGTAAGAACCTTCTGAGTAACTTTAAGGAACTCAGGTTCTTTAAGGAAGCGTTTAGCAAGTCCAAGAATCTCGTCACGCATGGTAGCGGAGAAGAATACTGTCTGGCTTTTTTCCGGAACCTGTTCAAGGATGAACTCGATGTCATCACGGAAGCCCATGTCGAGCATTTCGTCCGCTTCATCAAGAACAGCCATGCTGATTTCCTGAAGGGAAATAGTACCACGTTTCATGTGGTCCATTACACGACCAGGAGTACCTACGATAACCTGAACACCACGACGCAGAGCTTTAATCTGACGATCGATTGGCTGGCCACCGTAAATAGGAAGTACAAACACGCCACGTTTACGCTTAGCGAGTTCAGTAATCTCTGTAGCAACCTGAATAGCAAGTTCACGAGTAGGGCAAAGAATGATTGCCTGTGGAGATTTTTGACGCACGTCGACTTTTTCCAAAGCTGGAATACCGAACGCTGCGGTTTTACCCGTACCTGTCTGAGCCTGACCAATTACGTCCTTACCTTCGAGAAGGGGCGGGATGGCCAAAGCCTGAATTGGAGATGCTTCTTCAAATCCCATGTCTTCAACTGCTTTCAATAACTCCGGAGACAACGGGAGATCAGAAAAAATACATCTTTCCATAATAAAATTCCTTATGCACTAACTGGCATCTTGTGACTGCGCTGCAGAAGAAGCGAACTCTCTGACGCACCTGTTCAGAGTTTCTACTTTCTTGCCGGAGGGCTGTCTTTTTATGTTACATTCTATCTTAGAAGCTGTGCTCCGATCCGGAACAAAGGCGCTGGCAATCAGGGAAACTGGGCGTCTGGAGCGTGTATATCTTGCTCCTTTACCCGAGTTATGTTCGCCAAGGCGTCTGTCCATATCGGTTGTTATGCCGCAGTAGAGCGAACCGTCTGCACATCGCACAAGATAGACTACCCAACTTGTTTTTTTCGACATCGTTTTGTCTTGCCCGATACCAGTCCATGCAATTCACTGACTTCTGCTAACATTTACAGTCAGCAGCCGTTGTGTTTTCAAGCTTCAAAGTATCACCTGGTTTTAAATCGTACAGGCGACAATCCGGAGCATAATTCTTCAACTGGTAAGCAAAATCTTTTGTGTTCTGTTCAAGGACGGGGAAGGTGCCCCAATGCATCGGCATCACGCTTTTGCATTTAAGCAGACTGCATGCGAGCGCCGCCTGTTTTGCATCCATAGTAAACACGCCACCTATCGGCAGCAGGGCGAGATCGATGTCATACAATCGCCCCCATAATTCCATTCCTGAGAAAATTCCTGTGTCACCGGCATGATATACGGTGTATCCGTCGTCCAGTCGGAAAATATACCCGACAGGAGCACCGGATTCTGTGGAATGGTAGGCTTGTGTCATGGTCACACTCACACCTTCCACCACAATGGTACCACCAATATTAAAACCGATGCCATTAATAACCTGTTCCTGCGGAATGCCTGCCGCTACTAACTTATCAGTTGTACCGACAATCGCACCAAGCTTAGCACCTGTGGATTTACAAATTTCGACTGTTGAACCGGTATGGTCATCGTGATCGTGGGTCACAAACACAGCATCCGGTTTCGATGCATTCTGCCATGTGCTGGCGGCAGAAGGGTTTCCTTCAAAAAACGGATCAATTAATATTGTCGCTGAAGGAGTTTTCAGTTGAAAATTCGCGTGTCCATTCCATTGCAATTCCTGCATGTGCTGTCCTCCGGCTAAAGTTGAAGCGGCTAAATACCGTTCCAGCGTTTAACTAAAGCATGCTCGATGCCTAAATGATCAAGCATTCTACCTACCAGATGAGTACAAATATCTTCTATCGTCTCAGGCTTTGAATAAAAGCCCGGAGTAGGTGGCATAATAAGCGCACCTGCTTCATCGGCCGCGAGCATGTTCTGCAAGTGTATACGATTCAGCGGTGTCTCGCGAGGAACAAGAATAAGCTTTCTACGTTCTTTCAAAGTTACATCAGCAGCTCTATGTATAAGGTTAGAACCGATACCGTTGGCGATTGCGCCAAGAGAGGCCATAGAGCACGGACAAATAATCATACCGTCGTGCAACCAGGAACCACTTGCCGGTGCTGCCCCAAATTCATGTTGTGAGTAAACAGAGTGTGCATAGGAGGTGAGATGATCGAGAGTAAGCCCTGACTCAAGCTCGAGGACTGTCTTAGCTGCATCAGATACAATAAGATGTACTTCAGCCTGAGAAGTGGCGGCGAGTTCTTTGAGCAGCGTAACTGACAGTGGCATGCCACTGGCGCCTGTCACGGCTACAACAATCTTTTTCATGACTCTCACTTACTATCGGAGCATCTCTGTTCCGGTGTAACGTTAAAAAAACGCAGACAAGACAAACTAACAGCAAAGACCATTTGCTTTGCATTATTGTCTTGCAAGCGGCTTTACCAAACTAATTATGCGAGTGCTAGAAAAATAATCTCTAAAAAGGTTTTTTCTCTCATTTTGCACAATTTTGTCAAATTTGATTTCTTTTTTTGTTATTTGTTGTAACAAGTTCAAAATATTTGTGCCTCGAACAGTCTCAAATAACAAATATGTGACTTTTTGCTTTTTCATGATGCAAATCGAGACAAATCGAGACACAATTGAGCGCCTGTAAACAGACCTATCATGGCACAAAGGCCTCATGTCCCGCTGACATTCTCGCTTTATTACTTTACATCATTTTATGCTGACAGGGCATGGCAACACGTTATATAACTTGACATCATAGACTCTCAAGTCTACTTAATCGCCCACGGGCTATTAGCTCAGCTGGATAGAGCGCTGCCCTCCGGAGGCAGAGGCCACAGGTTCGACTCCTGTATAGCCCACCACTTTGTGAGACATCACAAAGAAAAGTCCCCTTGCAATTTTGTAAGGGGATTTTTTATTATCTATGCCCTGCTGCACAGTTCTGTGCACAATTCTTTCTCTACAACTACGCGAGTGTAACAGATGTTACATTTACATCAAGCTTTCATTTCACCCTATCTATATTTTTTTCTACAAACACGGTTCAATACCGACAGCCATCTCTTCCTTACGCAAATTCTACATATCTGACTATCCAAACATAATTGAATAGTTGCCACACCTAACGGGTCGTCAAATCTACGCCAAGCGCCATTTAATAGAAGTTCTTCAAAAAATCTAACACAACTGTCTCGTTAGACGGCCTTCGACCTTCCTGCTCACATAAATTGCACAAAGCAGGCTTGAGGGAAGTAGTAGGAAAAACATATACCTCATGAATGATACAAACAAAGCACTTCCTTGTAACACACCACCACTAAAGAAGACTTCTCGATAATACGGAAACGACGCGTCAGCAATAAATAGAATATTTCCCCCCAGAAATATTGTGGCAAAAAAATGAAAAATGAAAAAAACACCGAAATGAAATCTTTTCTGCCAAAAAGCTCGCTAACACTCCAGACCAAACAACCACGCATGGATAAAACATAAAGTATCTATAGCCATAGGTAAGGCTCAAGTAATGCCGACAATCACCATTAAAGTAACGTCGCAAAAAATATCGATCCACATCACCTTGATCTACGAAAATACTGCCGACAAACAGTGTTAATAAAAAAAATTCCGATAGATAGCCAGAAAGCCTTAAAACATCTCCATCTTCTGGTGTGCCTGCTTTGCAAAAAATAAATACTCAAGCTCGCCAAAAGCAAAGCAATCCAAAAAGCTATTGCGAGAGAAATGAAGGCTAAACGACAACCTTCACATTCGGTAGGCCAGATAGGAAGTAAATGCAGCAGGGATTGTACCGCCATAAAAAATCCGAACCAGAGCCCACACCAAATACCAACGTGCTGCATGGCTTTTCGTGCAAACAACTGCCGTAAAAAAAACCTACGCATCCAATTACTACTCATGATCGAAACACTGGGAATGATCGCTCTCGGGAGCTTCAATCACTTCGACAGGGATATCCAAACTCTCGGAGATTGCCTGCAAAAGAGCTTTCTTATCTAATTCCATCCCATAACACCCTTGCACCATATATTGTGGCCTCAACTCATACCACAAAGTGGTTATCTGCATTTCCCGTAAAGGGGGTATCGGGCAAACATCCTGCCCCCATCCATTACTAACATGTTCACTTCCACTCCCTAAGTGCGCACTACCAATATTTTGACCTAGCCGCACATGCTCTTTGTTTACATAGACAGCTACAGAGATAGAGTTCCCTTTTGTGGATTGGTATATATCCCACACAGCACTCACGGCTGTATCTATAATCTGCTCAGAAGTTACTGTCGAATATGCTTCGAGTGAAAGCCCCAGCGTAATTGAATAGGTATGGAACCAAAGCCCGCCAATTTCCTCTTTTTCAGAAGCTAACACTGAATATGGAAGAGCATGAGGTGTGGCAGGTTTAACAAGAGCTGCAAAGCATTGTGTGGCTAACAGCAAGAAGAGAAGCGAAAGAAGAAAAACACGTTGGAGCATGGGGTATCTCTTATGCGGTAAGGGGGAGAGAATGGACAGGAAACCAACGAAGGTTGCATAACCCAAGTTAGACAAATCACGCCGGTCGGCTATTTTAGAAAAAATTACCCTTTGCATTGAACAAACAACTGGTTACAGCAATTTTAATCCAAAATTAATTCCGAAAAAAAGAACAACACCAACTGCAAAAATTTTAAAAAAAAATATCAAAACCTATTACGGAACAAAGAACTATTTTAGGCAACAAACCTTTCGGATAAAATGTTCCATTACGATAAGGTTTCTTTTTCGCACGAATTAAGCCCAACAAAGCTGTATTGTTAGCCTGGTTAGTAAAGGGATCGTATTCGTTTTTCTCCTCATAGGTTCTCTTTGTAAAATTCTGGATAATAAACTTTTTTCCGAAATGACGAGGCAATACCAAAGCAAACACAACAATCATAAATAAAATAACAAATTGCCCGTAAAAAAAAGCTGCTGCACATATGTCATTAATAAAAGTCTGTGGAAATGAATTAACAATACCCATTACCCACTCTATATATTTATAGAAAACAATTCCAAAAATTGCAGTGAATACTATCAGAGTTGTTATAGCTGAGCCCCACATAAGAACATGCAAGCCAAACGATTTAGGAACATTCAATTCCCCAAAAAGATATTTAAATCCATATGAGAAATACCGTGCTCGCTGTGAGTGCCAATCATCAAAACTAGGGTCAATATCTACACCTAACGATCTATCTAAACGACACAATCCACCCAACAACATCATATACACAACTAGGGCTATTGAAATCGCACTCGCTACACAGACCACCAAAATAGATTTTTCCATAACAGATTTTAGTAAAAGCAAAAATTCTTGTTCCATGTGTCTTCCTAATAACTATTAATTATGGTTATTCAAACACGTTATCCCACAAACGTCCCAATTCTCCATCATACACGACTTCCGCCAAATCGTGTGACCATCCACTGCCATAGGTGGCACCTACTCCTCCTGCTACCAAAAGAAGAGGAACAGTAACAATTGAGCTTGAAACCCCTAAGGCCGTCAAAGCACTTGCAGCGGCAATTTCAAAACCCAATCCTACATAATAGCCACCTGTAACCCTCGCAGCTTCTGCGGTAACAACCCTTCCCACATCTCCTCCTTCAGTGGTTGCAGCAGTATAGACCTTCGGAGCTGACAGCGCGATATCCAAATATAAAAAAGTCCTACCTGAGACTTTCACTTTCTTTGCACTTTTAGCAATAACCTCTGTCCGTCTGCCAAGAGATCTCACTTCACCGCTTTCAAGCAATGCATCTGCATTGTGGATTATTGATTTAGTAGACAAGCCGAGAGTATGTTTAACCTTAGGGTATACTTTTATCCCAGAAGCCTTCAAAGCTAATTTATCTAGTGGTCTCTGTAACTTTTGAAAAGTTTCGGCCCTTACCATCTTAAGGGACTCTGGCAACTTTTTACTTTCCACAATTTCTGGTGCTGCTTTTTTATACGCACTATCCAAAGTATCAATTGAATTTTGAAGTTCTTTAAACACGTTATCAACTCTATTATTTAAGGCACCTCCCCATGTTTGTATTTTTCCTGCACTATCCGAGAGTGTTCCTTCAGATTCCTTTTTATTTGCTGCACTATGATCAAAACCATAAAAGTGGTTGTTTAAAGCATCACTAGTTTCCTCAGGCAAAGAGTGTATCCCCCTGTGTGCGGCTGTTGCTTCAACCTTTACCTCTTTCAGCTTATTAACATCCTCCTGTACTACAGGATCTGTAGTTGGAATTACAACAATCTCACCTTTACGTACGTAATCATCTAGGTGCTCATTATGCTTAGTTAAAAAAGCTCTTTTGTCAGCTTGTTCCTTAGCTGGAAGCAGCTCTTTTAATATCTCTTCTTTTTGCTGTCCGTTTTCAACAAGCATCCATCCTAAACAAAATTCTGTTCTAGGGTTCTCTTCGCAATTAACCGTATCAGGAACAACAGGTTCTGGAGAATACTCAGCAACAACATTTTCACTCTCATCTGCAAGCCCAAATCCATATTTTGGACGGACTTTACCCTGAGTCCGAACATGCTGTATTTTAGAACGGAAAGAACTATTGAGAAACGAAGACTCCATGCCATTACTATCTAAAATTCCGTGAAACGCTTTTCCGTCTTCTAATATAACAACATTACCACTCGAAATATCTTGCAGTAATTTGTTCTTGCCCATATCGCCATTACAAAATGGTGACAAAAAGTTCTTAAGCCCAAAAATTTTTGCACCAGCAATATTAAGCTCTGAACTAACTATTCGCACTGCTGTATCTGGATGCACTACTTGCGACAATTCATCAGTATATAAATCACAATATTTCTTTGCTTTCATCATTCAAAAAAACCCACATTATTGGTAAAAACATAAAATTAATATAAACACATTCATTCGCATAACTTGTTTCGTTTACTCATTATTGCATTTTCAATCTATAGTTTTTTCTATACAAGACCACAAAAAAAAGGCCGTAACATAATGTTACGCCCCTTTTTCATGTGTACTGCATTAAACAAAGCAGCCTGTAAGCAATGCGTACTGTCATATCGCCGTACAGTGCGCTGGAGTACGGGCGTCCCTTCCCGTTGCCTTCGGCTGCTCCGATTTATTGTTGTACTAAAGTATGCAACTGAGAATAGGATTCCTCGATAGTACAAGGATCTTCTACCCGTTGCTGCAAAAATTCGTTTACTTTCGGCACCATTGCGATGGCTTTATCCACCACAGGGTTTGAGCCATGGGAATATGCGCCGATGTTTACCATATCTTCCACTTTCTTATAGGCAGCCAGCAACTTGGTTACAGACTGTCCTTCCTCGATAACGTCGCGGGTACAAATATCACCACGAAGACGGGAGACAGAACGCAAAACGTCGATTGCTGGATAATGTCCGTTATCCGCAAGATCACGCGTCAAAACGATATGCCCGTCGAGGATTGAACGAACAGCATCAGCGATTGGCTCGTTGAAATCATCACCATCAACAAGAACGGTATAGATTCCGGTAATACTGCCTTTATCACTGTTGCCTGCGCGTTCCAAAAGTTTTGGAAGCTGAGTAAATACTGTCGGGGTGTAGCCCTTGGTTGTTGGCGGTTCACCCGTTGCAAGACCAACTTCACGAGCTGCCATTGCGAATCGGGTTACTGAGTCCATCATGAGCAGAACGTTTTTGCCCTGATCACGATAAAATTCTGCCACTGCGGTTGCAGCATAAGCGGCACGCATACGTACAAGGGGTGATTGGTCGGAAGTTGCCACGAGAAGTACTGAGCGCTTCATGCCTTCAGGACCTAAATCCTTTTCCATGAATTCCAGAACTTCACGCCCACGTTCGCCAATCAGCGCAATGACGTTAATGTCTGCTTCAGTGTATCGAGCCATCATACCCATAAGGGTAGATTTACCAACACCGGAACCCGCCATAATACCAACACGCTGTCCTTTGCCCAATGTGATGAGACTGTTGATGGAGCGTACTCCAACGTCCAGCGGCTCTACAATGCGCGCACGGGAAAGCGGGTTAGGTGGTGATGCATACAACGGCTTGTAGCCTTCAGCGGTATGCATCGGCATTTCTGATCCAAGCTCATTGCCAAACGCATCAAACGCTTTACCGAGCATGTCATTACCCACAGGAAAAGTCGGCGGCAGGCTTGAATTTCGGATAAGTGACCCCGGCTTAATGCCGCGCATGTCACCGTACGGCATGAACAGAATGTTGCCGTCACGAAAGCCTACGACCTCTGCCGGAATCTGCTTTGCACCATCTTCAGGAATAAGTTGGCACACGGCTCCCAGAGGAGCTTTGATTCCACACCCTTCTACAATGAGACCTACAACTTTATTTACCTTACCAAAAGACTGGTTCGGTTCTAAATTTGTCAGCAACTCAAGGGCACCACGCGGGTCGATCATATCTGATCCTCAGGAATCACAAGCTGATCTAAAATTTCGTTTACTGCCTGTTTGCGACTGACGATGGTGTTATCCACCATGCCATCACGGCTTTCCACAAGAATGCCACCGGCAACAATTGTGGGATCAGACTTTACGCTCCATGCTTCCAGACCGCTGTAGTGGTTCTGAGCATTTTGAATAATGCCGGTGATCATCTTTTCGTCATCCGGATGCACAGTAATAATCAGCTGTCTGCGCTCGTCCAGAACCTGCACAGCTTCTGCAAAAAGCTTTTCCAAAGATGCCTGTCGGTTTTCTGACATCTCTACAGCGCAAGTCCGTTCAACAGCAGAACGAACAATCGTTACAAGCTCGCTGCGCCAGTTATTGAAGATGTTGGAGCACTGTCCCTGAATGGCACCAAGAACACCGGATACGGAATCCGCATGTTGCTGCTGCAATGCTGCAAGCTCTTCCTGAGCCTGCTGACAGCCATGCTCGTAGCCTTCCTGATGTGCTTTTTCTTTAATCCATGCTGCTTCTTCACGCGCTTTAGCAAGAATGCTTGAAGCACGTTCGGCTGCACGCTCACGAACCCGCTGCATGTAGGCAGCTTCTGTGGCGTCATCCCACTGCTGGGAACGTGAACCTTCCACGCCTTCCAGAGTGTGCTCGTTAGAAGCACCGGGACCGGTGAAAATGGTACCCCACGCAGCCACACCTTTCGGTGCAGCTGTGTCGGATAAAATATTGCCAGAGATAATGTTAGATGAAGACATCGTTGCCTCCGCGTCCGATGGCTATGCG
This sequence comes from Halodesulfovibrio sp. MK-HDV, assembly GCF_009914765.1. Classification (NCBI taxonomy): domain Bacteria; kingdom Pseudomonadati; phylum Thermodesulfobacteriota; class Desulfovibrionia; order Desulfovibrionales; family Desulfovibrionaceae; genus Halodesulfovibrio; species Halodesulfovibrio sp. MK-HDV. The sequence continues at coordinate 160,708 of NZ_WYDS01000007.1, forward strand.
TCCTTCCATTTCGAGGCGGCGTACAATCTTTACAATTGTCTGCTGTGAACCCTCTACGTCGGAAAGCTTTGTAGGTCCCATGATCTCCAAATCTTCCCGTATCATGGTTGCCGCACGCTCGGACATGTTGCTGAAGAATACGTCCTGCATATCGTCGGAAGCACCTTTGAGCGCCATAGTCATATCCTCGTTGGATACTTCTTTCAGCAGCTCGCGGATACCACGACCGTCCAGTGTTGCCACGTCTTCGAATACGAACATGAGGTTTCGAATGTCTTCTGCCATCTGTACAGATTCTTCTTCGATCTCTGCGAGTACTTCTTCTTCGGTAGCACGATCCACTGCGTTGAGGATTTCCGCAACAGCAGCAACGCCGCCCACTTTCTTGCCTTCTTTGCCACCCATTGCAATGAGCTGGCTCTGCAACACTTTGTCTACTGCCATAAGCATATCTTCCGGTACTGCTTCAAGACGGGCAAGACGCATAAGCACTTCTGGTCTGATTCCGGCAGGGAGCATCTGAATAAGTTCTGCTGCCTGATCTGAATGCAGGTGACCAAGAATAAGTGCCAATGTCTGCGGGTGTTCGTTACGCAGGATCTGAGCAAGAATACGAGGACTTACGTTTTCAAGTTCACGGAACGGTGCCGGACCATTATCCAGCTCCAGTGTATCCATAATGTATTTGGCGGTTTCACTATCAAGGTTTTTCAGGAGCATACGACGGGTGGCTTCTTCACCACCGGAAATCATCTCTTTGCCCGCGATCATTGAATGGTGAAACTCACGTAAAATGTCTTCAACATCTTCTTTAGGAACTGTGTCCAGTTCCATCATGGCTTTTGAAATTTGAGCAATGTCTGCACGGTCGAGACGTTTAAACGTCTCGGCGGTGAACTTGTCTCCCATCGCCAGGAGTAATACGGCGGTTTTTTCCGCGCCTTTAAGCTGAGTGGCCAACTTTCTGCCCTCCGGTATCTTTAAGCCAAGACTTCAAGATGCCTACAGCCTGTTCCATGTTCTGTTCGGAAATCTGTAATGCATGCGCCTTAATGTCTTCAATCTTCTTCAGTGCATCCAATGCATCAATCTCTTCTTCACCTTCAATAAGCGCTATGCGCTCTTCGCCCATTGGAAGTCCTTCAAGACCTTCCATAACCTCGCCTGCTTCAACCTTAGGTCGAATAAGTGCGAGAATAACCGGACGAACAATAAGGAGGAGGAAGAGGAAAACGAGTACTGCGTTAAGAATCGGCTTACCCATGCGCATTGCATAGTCACCGATTACTTCTGCAAGACTGCGTTCGCGTTCTACATTCAGTTCACCGAAAGCGATACAGGAAACTTCGATGGCGTCACCACGAGCTGTTTCAAAACCTACCGCGTTGGAAACCAACTCTTTGATGCGAGTCATTTCTTCTTCGGTGCGCGGTGTAAATACCATCTCACCAGTTTCTGCATTTGCTGCGTACATACCGTCAACTACAACCGCAATACTGAGACGATCCACCTGACCCACAGGGGTTATGATGTTCTGCTCTTCTTTGTTGATTTCGTAGTTGAGCGTAGATGTTTCACGAGTAGAATCCTGCTGGCTTATACTACCGCCAACGCCGTCACCCCTGAAATTTGCATCGGGAGTTCCCGCTTCAAGGTTAGCGGTACCGCGAGTTGTTTCTTCGCTTTTCTGCTCGGAACGGATAACGGCACTGTCTGGATCGTATAATTCTTTACGGATAGTACGCTGATTGAAATCAAGGTCTGCGTTAACTTTCGCAATAACCTTACCTGCGCCGATGATAGGATACAAAAGTTCCTGAATGCGCATTTCCAGATTTCGCTGGATGGTCTGTTTATGGTCGAACTGTGTTGATGTCATACCCTCGATGGAAGTTTCATCTTCAGGGTGATACAGCACAGTGCCCTTTGTATCCGCGATGGATACGCGACCTTTTTCCAGACCTTCAACAGACATGGTCATGAGGTTAACGATTGCCGTAACATCTTTATTTGACATTTTTTGCCCCTCTGCGAGGGTCAAAACAACAGAAGCAGACGGTGGCAGCTCTTCCTCAATGAACAAGCTTTTCTGAGGGATCACCAGATGCACACGGGCTGATTCTACCGCAGGAAATTCCGTAATGGTACGGCTCAATTCACCCTGAAGTGCGCGCTGGTAGTTAATTTTCTGTACAAATTCTGTCTGCCCGACTTTTACTTCATCAAAGACTTCGAAGCCAATGCCCTGTCCAGTTAAACCACCTTCACCGGCGATCTTAATACGCATGTCGTATACTTTATCTGCTGACACAAGAATGGTGGAGCCGTTGTTTTCCAGACTGTAAGGAACTTTTTCAGCCTGCAAAACTTTAACGATTCTATTCGCATCCTCAAGAGCAAGATTAGAGTACAGCAACTGCATGTCCGGCTTATTCAGCCAGAACAACAACGCGAAAAACACGCCGAGTACAGTAAGCGCAAGACCACCGATAAATACCCGTTGCGAGAGGGTAATACTCGACCAGAAATTTTTTGTGCGATCGACAGCATCGTTTAACATGGGGGACATTATTTACTCCGAAAAATACAGTTAATAAATGGCGATATAACAGTATGAATTAGAACTGCATTTTGCTGATTTCGTTGTAAGCATTAAGAACCTTGTTACGTACGGCGGACGTAAGGTTCATAGCTACACTTGCTTTTTGCAACGTAATCATAAGTTCGTGCACGTTTTGCTGCTCACCTGAGGCAAAAGATTCGACCATGACAGATTTTTCCTGCTGCATGTCGTTTACTTTTTTCACAGATGCTTCAACCGTATCTATAAAAGAGGTGGTTGTTTTTTCTTCAGATGCAGTGGACTGCTGCACCTTTTTATTACCAGCTGCAAAACTGTTTAAGGCTTCTGAGTACGCCTTCATTCCTATATTCTGAATAGACATGGATTACTCTCCTAACATTGCCCGCCTAACTGCGGCCAAGCTCCAATGCTTTGTTGTACATAGTTTTTACGGCATCCATTGAGGAAATGTTTGCCTCGTAACTGCGCTGTACAGTCATGAGATTAGCCATCTCTTCCACCACGTTGATGTCAGGATAAAAAACATATCCTTCTTCGTTTGCATCAGGATGCCCAGGTTCATAAACCTGTTTAAGCGGGCGTGAATCCTGTGCGACCTGACTGACTCGTACACCGCGCAAGTCTCTATCCATTGCAGTCTTCATCTGCTTGCTGAATGGATGGTCAACTTCAGTTGCCTGCAACACAACGGTTTTACGTCGGTACGGGCCGCCTTCCGCTGTTCGGGTGGTTTTTGCGTTTGCAAGGTTCATTGAAATAACGTTCATGCTTGTACGCTCTGTACTGAGCGCAGAAGCTCCGATATCGAGTGCTGTCATGAAATCCATTATTTAGCTCCGCTTGCGATGATGCTTTTCATACCTTCAAAATTGCTTTTAACTACTGTTGCCAGTGTGTTGTAGCGCATGGTATTTTTAGCCATCACAGCCATTTCTTTATCCATATCAACACGGTCTTCACCGTGAACAACGCGCAGTGGCATCGCTTTTTCCCATTCCGGTCCGAAATTCTTCGGATCAAAGGAAGCAGGAACATGTTTGCCGGAAGTGCGTGTCATCTTTCCACGACCATCAATATTCAGCGCTTTCTGCAAATCTTCCTCAAAATTAACCCTGCGGGCGAGATATCCCGGAGTTTTGAGGTTTGCCATGTTACTCATGACAACATTCTGACGCTGTAACTGCATGTCCATAACCTTCGCACTCAGCAAAGTATGGCTTGGAAATAAACCTTTCATGCAGAACCCTCCTTTTCACTAGTTTCCCGCTGTCTCCCTTGCTCCGGGAGCCAACGGTACTCAATATAAAGCAAAAGGCGTTCCACACTTGCAACTCGTTAGTTTTGTTATATCTTTTATAAATCTGTCATTTTTATTCTACAAAAAAAGAAACGGAGTGACAGAGAATTGTCACTCCTAAGAATGGAGACGCATATAGATTTTGGCATGGTAGTTGCTGAATATCCTGCAGAAACACAAAAGCTGAACTATTTTTCCTACACGCCTAATCGTATGAATTTGTGGGGATGTAGCTAAACTCAATAAGGATACCCGTATGAGCGACTACCAGACATTAAAAGTACTTGGCGAATACCATCTCGCGTTAGGCGACACTCTTAAAGCTATTGAATGTTTTGAAGGTGCTATGGAGCTTAATAACGAATCTTCTGAGCCGCTTCTTGGCCTTGCCGCAGTCAGCATCTTTGCTGGTGACCACGACGGCGCGTTATCGCTCTATATGAAAGCTGCCGCTATGGAAAAAAGTGCCCGCGCACATGCCGGTATCGGTCTTGTTCTTGCGGAACAGGGTAAGCACGATGAAAGTTTTACCCATTTCCTTACAGCTCTCTCCATTAATCCAGTTGATAAGGTAGCTCTTAACTGCCTTCTCCAGCAGGGTTACAGCACCGAGCGCGTTGAAGAAATTCTTCCTGCTTTTGCACGCGCTTTGGAAGAAGACGAAACTGACACTGCAGTGCGCTTCTCCTATGCAACTTGTCTTTTTTCAACAAACCGTAAAGACGAGTCTATTGCAGAATTCAACAAAATTTTACGCCTTGATCCTGAACATAAGGCAACTAAAGAAGTACTCACGCACATCGCTGCGTAGTTACCCCCTCCACAAAGTTGTAAGGCACCCTGTGCTGAGTTTAGACTCAGAACAGGGTGCCTTATTTTTTAATCAGTTTCCTCGTTATACATTTTTGTGTAAGTAGATTAAAGAATATTACACATCACACTTGTTCTTTTTTATTCCGTGTACTAGCGTAATTTAATATAACATTTGTATGTTTTATTAGTCTGTTAGACGGGATTCATCCTGCTCAATCTAAATACAACAGGGAGTTAGATATGGCAGGAGCTACGGTTCCAACAAGTACTGAGGCAGAGCACGTAGACAACGCACAGCGCACCCGACCTATCTTCTACGCCAATGACTCCGCCCGCGACATGGTACTCCATTCACCGCTGTGGGAATTCTGGTATTCCGCTGATGGAGCACTGGAAGTCGTTTCCCACGCCTGCGAAATATGCTGCGGATACGAAGCAAAGCACTTTTACCGTAACTCTCGATTCATGGAAGCCATCCTCCTTGAAGAACACCTTCCGCTATGGCACGGACTATGGCGCAAGATGGATGAGGGGGAAAACTATGCATGTGCAGAATTCCAAATCCGCTTGCCGGACAGCAAAAAACGCTGGATGAAATTTGAAGCAAGCCGCGCCTTAGATGCCGACGGCTGCGATTGCGGTATTCGAGCTTTTTGCCACGACATCACAGCACACCGCAGTGTTGTGCAGCAACTCACCCACTTCACATGGCATGACAGCCTTACAAAACTCCCTAACCGTTGTAAGTGCATAGAAAAAATAAAAAAAGCCATCACTCGTGCCAAAGCTACCAATCATTGGAACTTTTCCGTCATCTATATAGACATCGACCGTTTCAAGAACATTAACGATTCTCTTGGTCATGCCGCCGGTGACGCTATTCTTTGCAAACTTGCAGACCGCCTCCGCTCTTCTACATACGGCTTTGAAACTGTCTTCAGAATTGGCGGTGACGAATTTGTGCTTATGTATGAGGACACCACTGATCATCAATCCGTCCACCGCTCCATCGAAACTCTCATCAAGCGTATCAAGCGCCCTATTCTATGGAACGGCAAACAGATTCATATGTCTGCCAGTTTTGGCGTCATGCACGGCGATTCAGAAGTAGACACAGCAGAACGTTACCTGCAAAACGCACATGTAGCGCTCAACCACGGACGCTCCAACGGAACAGATGGAGTTGCTGTCTACGACTCACAAATTTTCTCCAATGCACTCAAGCTGATCAGCATGGAACTCGATCTCCACAACGCTCTTATTAATGACGAGTTCTTTCTCGTATACCAGCCTGTTGTAGATACCGTAACGCGCGCCATGACAGGCTTTGAAGCGCTTGTTCGCTGGAAAAACAGTCAGGGCAACATCATTTCTCCAACAAAATTTATTCCGTTGGCAGAAGAAACAGGTCTGATCCTGCAGCTTGGCGAATGGGTATTGCATGAAGCATGTTCAACACTTGCAGGATGGCGCAAGAGCAATCCACTATTCAAAAATTTAAAAGTAAACGTTAACCTCTCTGCACGCCAGCTTTCCGACTTGGAGCTAACGGACATTGTTTCCAATATTCTTGAAAAAACCAATCTACCACCAGACTGTCTTCGTCTGGAGGTAACCGAAACCATGCTTATGGAAAATCCAGACTATGCAGACATTACCCTACGCAGACTCAGAGCATTAGGCGTGGGATTATGCATTGATGATTTCGGAACCGGCTACTCTTCACTCATGTACCTGCAACAATTTCCTATCAGCAATTTAAAAATCGACAGAAGCTTTGTTGCAGACATGGAGAAAAACCCCGCTAACTATGAAATAGTAAAAGCGGTAATTGCTCTTGCACACGCATTAGGCTTAACCGTTGTCGCTGAAGGGGTAGAAGAAGAGGAACAGCGAATAATGCTGCTAGAGGCAGGATGTGACTTTTCTCAGGGATATTTATTCTCGCGCCCAATCCCTCCGCAGGAACTTCCAAGCCTTCTCAGCTCCATGCAAGCCCCCCAGAAATGCCTCCCGCAGGCAGGATAACACCTTTCTTTATAGCTACGTGTAACATGAAAAGAATTCGACAGAGGACGATTACGATAGTACCCTGCTGAGATGTCAAAAACTCGCTCTACTAAAGAATCCTTCCTCACCGGCGCAAGCACCATCATCCCAGTAATGCCGGGCATTGTTCCCTTCGGTATGCTTACTGGGGTCGTTACAATTGCCGCCGGAATTTCTCCGCTCAAAGCCATTTTCATGACAATTTTCATGTTCGCCGGAGCCGCACAGGTTTCCGTTGCCCAACTTATGACAGAGAACAGTTCAGCCATCATTATCGTGGCTACAGCCATCATGATCAATTTGCGCTTTGTCATGTACAGTGCGTCAATTACGCCGCACCTCGGTCCATTAAGTCCTTGGCAGCGCTATATCTCTCGTACACTTTGTCAGATCAAGCGTACGCGGTTTCCATTGTGGAATTCACACAGAAGAGCAGCAAACATCACAAGCTCCCCTTCTTCGCCGGTGCGTGTACATCTCTCTATGTAACGTGGATGATTTCGACAATCAGCGGCATTTTTTTCGGCTCACTTATCCCTCCGGAATGGTCTTTTGACTTCGCAGTACCGCTCACCTTTTTAGCGCTGCTCGTGCCTAACATTGTTGATCGCCCGTCCGCTCTTGCCGCAGTCGTCGCCGCAATTGTTGCCATCCTTACGGTTTCGCTTCCGTACAATATGGGACTCATGATCGGGGCATTCTCTGGTATCTTTACCGGATATTTTGTCAGTAAAAGAAAAGGAGCATGCCATGAGTAATAGCACGTTCTGGATTGTTATTTCCGTCATCGGTGTCGCTACCATTATTATGCGCGGTTCTTTTATCCTTACGGCAGATCGATTCAAGCTTAGTGACAAGTTTACAGATATTCTCAAGTTCATTCCAGCGTCAGTGCTTGCGGCACTTGTCGCACCAGCAATTTTCTACCATGAAGGCATGGTTGACGCTTTACAGGGTAAAGAACGCCTGCTCGCCGGAATTATTGCCTTACTTGTTGCATACAAAACGCGAAATATTTTTTTCACCATTCTTACCGGAATGGGAACATTGTATTTGATGCAGTACTTGTTCTAGCAGCCTGCACTTGGGGTCTAAAAAACTTTTACCCACAATTGCATCTTTAGATTGCGCAAAAACAAAAAAGCCTCCAAGCTGAAACTGTAAAACATTGCCGCTCTTCGTAACGACAAAAAATTGGAGCCAATCTCGCTCCCACGGTAAACTGAGTTCTTCTTTTACCATCGAACTCTTTTACCACATATAACAACTGGAGGACTCTTGGTAGTTGCACTTGCATTTATTCTTTCAGCATCATTATTGATAGCTAAGCTCGCCAACAAAAAAAGCCCACAATTAGTACGAATCAATAAAAAAGTAAAAAAAAATCCCCTGTTACGAAGATACGTAACAGGGGATTTTTGTATTCTTAACCGCACATTATCTACAGTTATTCAATGCTTCAGCAGCAATACGCATGTGCTGCTTTTCTGACTGACAAAGTGAGAGAAAATGCTTTTCCATCACAGAGTCTTTATACAAGTGTGCCATGTTCCGGTACAAATCATATGCAGAAAATTCTATGGCCATAGCCATTTCAACAACATTCTGACATTCAGTACCTTCTTGCATCAGCTTCTCTGCAAGCTCATCAAAGTCGAGTCCACCTTCAAGGATATCTCCCGGAAGAGAGGCATACACAGATTCAAAAGACGGCGGGTTGTCCTGAGATTTTTCCCAAAACTTGTAAATCATATGGGCATGTGCTTCTTCAGCTTTAACAAGCGTCTCCATTACTGGAGTAAAAGGAGCATTCGGGAACTGTTCCAAAACAAGTTCATAGAATTTATGAGCACCTTTTTCCAAGTTCATTGCCTGATACAACAAATCTGCATCAGAGCCTTCCATATCGAAAACTTTCAAGTTAGGCATATCCTCGATGTAATGTCCGTCCCACTCGAGATAGCCACCGAGCATATTGTAAACTTTTCCTTCAAACTCTGGATGCGTTCCAATAAAAACAGACGCAGCAACGGAACGTTTGCCTGACAGGCAGTAAACAATGGTCTCTTTAGTTGAAGAAAGTTCTGAAATGCGTTCTTCAATTTCACCAACCGGAATCAGAATTGCTCCGGCGATATGGTCTTCTTCGTATTCATCGAGAAAACGAACATCCACCAACTGGTATTGTTCCTCTCTGGTGTTACCCATAAAGCCTCTTACCTCGTCGACGGTAAGATCTTGGTATTCTTTTTCCATTTCCGGTCCTTCTTCTGCCCACTAGGGAGTAATTATATTCACAAACCTGCCTGAAATCTTGGCTAAGAGCAGGCACACTAGCCCCTTCACACGATAACAAGCTAGTATCAATCACAAAAAAACAACTAACAATCTGAAAAGAATAAGTTTAATCTTGCAAAGAATGTCGCAACGCGATAACCACAAGATAGACTATTTAATAGTAATAGTAATTAAATCTATTAATAACTTTTTTCTTAGAATTTTTAGTATCTCATTTCAAGTGGAAATAGATAAGGGGTCAAAAAATGAACGATATCAAACTTGCAAAAGGTATTTACTGGGTCGGCGCTGTTGATCGGGACATCCCACCTTCAAGCGGCTATGCAGGTACAAGTTATAACGCATATTTGATCATTGATGATAAAGTGACTCTGGTTGATGGAGTAAAAAAATCTCACCGTGACCAGTTCTGGGCTCGCATACGCAACATTATCGATCCTGCAAAAATCGATTACATGATTGTGAACCATGTTGAACCGGACCACTCCAGCAACTTCCCTGAGATCATCAGCACAATTAAGCCTGAGAAAATTTTCTGTTCTGCGCCGGGGAAAGAAGCAATTATTGCCCATTTCCATGATGCGAGCTGGCCGTTCGAAGTAGTTAAAAGCGGAAACGAAATTTCACTGGGTGAAAGAACTGTTCAGTTCATTATGACCCGCATGCTTCACTGGCCGGACTCAATGTTCTCCTACCTCAAAGAAGACGGCATTTTGTTCTCTAATGATGCCTTTGGTCAACACATTGCGTCAGATGACCGTTTTGATGACGAGGTAGATATTGCAGAACCGCTTAAAGGTGCAAAATTCTTCTATGCCAACAACCTCAACCTGCTTTCACCGCTTATCAAAAAGACATTACGTGCTTTGGATACGATGGATTTAGGTCTGCGCATGATCGCACCGGATCATGGATACATCTGGCGTAGCCATCCTGATAAAATTCTTGAAGCGTACGCAGAGTGGAGTTGTCAGAAGCATTCTAAAAAAGCGCTTGTTGTGTATGACACTAAGTGGAAGTCCACTGAAATTATGGCACATGCCATTGCACAGGGAATCGAAGAGAAAAATGTTCCGGTTCAGCTTTGCAGTTTAAAAACATGGCATCGCGGTGCAATTATGGAAGAGTTCCTCACTGCCAGCACCATAGTCATGGGAAGCCCAACCATCAACAACGGTGTAATCCCAAGTATGGCGGCATTTCTGCACTACATAACAGGTCTCAAGCCTAAGAATAAAATTGGTGCATCTTTTGGCTCCTATGGTTGGGGTGGCGAAGGTGTGCGTCAGATCAACAGTACGCTTGATGATTTGAAAATCACACGAGTGGACGATGGCTTACGCATCAAATTTGTACCAGACGAAGCACAGCTTAAAGACTGTGTCGAATATGGACACAAAATTGCGGAAGCAACACTAGCGTTCAATCCAGGTTGTGCAAAAGATTAAGTTCAGTACGGATTAGATATAATAAATTGTAGCCGGTTATCTCAGGATAACCGGCTTTTTTTATTCACTGCACATAATGCATACAATGATTCATCTTGATAACTTATGTTCTGTATAATCAAACCGTAACGTTCATATTGCCGGACACAATAGAAATTGAAAAAAATGAAAGGGTACATAAAAGAGTGCAACAGAATCAGATAATCTACGTAGTCCAATTTTATAGAAGCCTCCTCAATTTTTTGGGATGAATTTTAAACAAATAGCGAATGTTCAGAGAAGAATAGGACTGCTATTTATACCCTAACAAAACGAAAAAAGTGAGGTCCTTATGAATACCGTAGTTAAACAATTTTTTCTCGCTCTTCTCTGCGTCTCTTTTTTTGCATTATCAGCTCAAGCTGAAACAACCACCCCAACTAAAACAATCGGGCATGGCTCATATTCAGTGACCATCCAGTCTGATTTTCAGGATGTAGGTCAGCTTTCAGTTTCTGTTCCATTAAATTCAGAAGTAAGCGGCCGGTTCCCCCACAGCTCAATGCACTCAAAAGTATATACCGACGGCGAAACTATTCTATTTGTCCAGCGTATGTCTGCGCCAGTGTCAAACAACTACTTCAAACCACTTAGTGGAACCAACGTTGCTAAATGGGGTAAGAACTGGCTCAAAAACAGCTACAGCATGAATGTTGCCAACACCACTCGTGAATTTAACAAGTACAACAACTTTATCAAAAACCACTCTCTGACAGAAGCAACTGACTACACGGTGGAAATATTTGATCGCCTTGTCAGCCCTACCAGCATCATCCGTGTTCTTGCATTTACTCCACAGGGAACAGCAAAACTTCCAGCAGTTCCTAAAGCAACCAATCGTTACTACGTAGAAATCAATAAGTAGCGCTAATGTAACTACCTCCGTTCCTAGTCATTAGCATACGACAAAGCCCTGCCATGCATTTCACTGCATGCGGGGCTTTTTTTAGATTCTATTAAAAGATTGCAGATACGCTTATCCCAGCTTGAACAGCAACGAGGCAAAGGATCTTCATAAATGAGAAGCACTCCTTCTCATTTCCGCCTTCGAATTGGAGGCATTTATTCTCGGCCTGTTTTTAGTACCTAACCATGCAAAACGAACTTCTTTTGAGTCACCGTGAATATTCCGAGAATCATAATGGAAAGGGGACGCACGGGATCACGAGGTTAAGCGCAGAGGGAATGGAAAGGTAGCGGCAGCCGTTGGCGAGGAACGAGCAGTACGGATGGCTTATGCAAAGCTAGATCTGCGCTAGCATCTCCCGTCCCCCCGCGAAAGCGTGGAATGGGAAAGCTTGGGACTTGGTATCAGTCAAAACAACTGAAGCACCTAGGACCCTATGAACTGGAAGCATTACTAGCCAGATAAAAACAGCAAAAGCCGTCTACCTTAAGATAGACGGCTTTTGTACAATTCAACGTAATCAATTTCTTCTTAATCCAAAGAACTGGAAATGCAATTGTAGAGCCCAACTGCCTATTCAGACACAAATGCTGAGAATAAAGAAAAAAAGGAAGAGCCAACCAAGTTCCGTTCTACAGGAATCAACACTTTTTGATTTCATAGAACAGTTTGGCCAGCGGCGTGCCGCCTTGAACCATAATTACTCAAATAGCTTCTGCTTCGGCACAGCCTCAGACAAAAGCCTCGGCGTGCGCAAGAAACGTGGTTCTTGCTTGCCTTGCGCCCGATGGGCGCTCAACGGCTTCGCCGCGGCTCTTATCGCCTGTGGGAAAGTAGGTTGAGCTATACAAACAGAAAAAGCCCGTTAGCTATAAAGCTAACGGGCTTTTTGAAATAAATCTTGGCAGCGACCTACTTTCCCACAGGCTCCCCTGCAGTATCATCGGCGATGGTTGGCTTGACTTCCGAGTTCGGAATGGGA